>CACZOE010000140.1 GCA_902782695.1 uncultured Lachnospiraceae bacterium
TGGATGTCTCTTCAGAGTCTGGCAGCGTTACTCTCTGTAATCATGGTTGTATTTACCGGACATGGTAATATGGCGTTTCTTATCCAATATTTGGTAGTGATCATAATGCTTCTTATTTCTTCAAAGGATTTGAAATCCAGTGCCGGATTCCTTATCGGAAGTGTTTTTCCTGTTGCTGCATGCCTTGCAGGTTTTGCCAATAAGGATATAAGGGTTATGGGTTTTGGAATAATCATGCTTCAGCTGATAGTTTTCTTTGGTTATCAGTACGATCTGGAAAGAGAACTTATGCAGAACCGGGTGGAGCTTTCCGAAAATAAGGTGGCACTGCTTATGGAACAGATGCACCCGCATTTTATATATAATGCACTTCAACAGATAGCCCTTCTATGTGATGAGGATCCGGATGCGGTGAAGCCGTCTATATTCAGCTTTTCAGCATATCTCAGGAAAAATCTGGAAGCTCTGACAAACGAGAAGATGATTCCGTTCCTTACTGAGATGGAACATGTTGATGCGTATGTAGAACTGTCACAGATTCTTCCTTCCAGAAAATTTGAACTGATAAAGGATTTTAAAATCACAGATTTTTGTATCCCGGCACTTACAGTCCAGCCTTTAGTTGAAAATGCTATTTACTATGGCATAGGAATGAGTGAGGAAGGAAGCGTTATACGCCTGGAAACAAAACTTGAAGGTGGATATGTTATCATTCGTGTATGTGATGACGGACACGGAAAAAGGACAAGTCTGCCAACTCAGAAAAAACATAATAGTGTGGGAACAAAGAACTTAATTACAAGATTAAAGATACTTTGTGACGGAGAATTCATACTGAACAAGTCTCCTGATGGTTCTGAGGCAATCATAAAAATCCCCGAATTTAGGGCAAAAATGGGGGATTAAAAAAATTTTTTAAAAAAAATTAAAAAAAATATATTTCGTGTTGCACTTTTGTTGCGCGTAGGATGATATAGTTGACTCATAAAATAAAACAAGCCAAAAAAAGGGCGAAAAAAAATCAGAATATCCAAGGAGGATGGGAGTATGAAAAACAGAGTTATAACAAAGGTAAAGGGATTTACATCTAATCCAAAGGCTGTTATGGCAGCAAAGATCATGGCAGCAGCAGTAGTAGCAGTGATCGGTGCAGTAGCATACAGCACAGGCGTTTTCGCAGCAGAGGGAGCTGACTTCTCAGGAGTTACAAGCCCAATCGTAGCACTTATCAATTCACTGGTTAATCCATTACTTGCAATCGTAGGAGCAGGCGGAACAATCTTCTGCATATTCCTCGGAGTAAAGTTTGCAACAGCTGAAGAGCCACAGGAGAAGGAAAAGAGAAAGCAGGCACTTAAGACAGCCATCATCGGATTCTTCCTTATCTTCGTACTTATGGCAGCACTTAAGCTTTCAATCAAGCCTATGACAGAGTGGTATACATCTGCAACAAAGGGCGCAAACAGCACAATGCAGGTTTCAACAGAAGCTACTACCAAGTAAGTTAAAATAACAATCACAATAAGTGACAATAAGGTCTGACCTAAGAAAAAAACCGGTCAGACCTTTTTGTCTTCTTTTTTGCGTTGTAGTACTTTTACGTTGTCAAAGGTTAATTTTGTCACCTGAATCATTATATGTATAAGGAGAATCATATGAATAATCGTGTGAAAAAGAACTATATGAATAAGTCTTTTATTTATATAGCGGCAATTTTTACATTTTTGATTGCTATGTCTTTTGCAACATTTATGCCAGGAATGAACATTTCAAGTGTTCAGGCAAAAGGAGCAAGAGTATCTGATGAAGAAAAACAGAATTTTGAAAATCCGGCAAATCCATTTTCTCTTAATTCATTTGCTGACATGTTTGATAATGAAGAACTTAAAATTAATGGTGATCTGACAACAAGTGCAGATGAGAACGGTCTTTTAATCACTGGTAAGAATAAGAAAGTTGCTTCATCATCTATTACTATCCGTAAAATCTATGATTTCGGTACTGTTCCACAGGAAGGACAGGATTCAAAAAGAACTAATCGTCTGATGATAAATGCAGTAGCAAAATATATGACAAATACCAGCATTAAGTTATATCTGGATGAGGATCCGGAACCAGTAGCTGTTAAAAGAATACCAAGACAGGCTGAAAAGGATGACTGGTCAGATGAACAGACAGTTTTTGTTGAAGTTCCGGATGATATCTATGGTGAGCATTACATTACTATAGAAATAGCTGATGTAACTACTAAGGAAGATAAGAAAACTTCTGTACTTCTCAGGGGATTCAGATTTTACAAGGAATCAGTTCCTACATTATATGTAAATATAGATGAAACTCTGGGAACTATCGATGACATGAATAATGATCCGAATCATAAAACAAATTGTTATGGAGAAATAAAAATATCTGTTCCAGCTGGATATAAAACTCCTTATACAGAGGACGGTACTGTTCCTGCAAAAACTATAGGTGTACATTCGCTGGAGTATATCAGAGGAAGAGGTAATTCTACCTGGGATACACCTAAGAAACCTTATAAGTTGAAACTGGATGAGTCTGAAGATCTTTTTGGTATGGGTGCTAATAAGCACTGGGCTCTTATTGCAAATTATTATGATAACAGTTTCATAAGAAACAGAATCACATATCTGCTGGGCGAAAAGCTGGAGATGGCTTATTCTCCAAGACTTATTCCTGTTGATGTGGTAATGAATGGAGAATATCTGGGAAGTTATTATCTCAGTGAGGTAGTAAGAATCGATAAGACCAGAGTTGATATCACTAATATGGAAAAACTTACTGATGATGATATAGCAGAGGATCCGGACTGGATGACCGGAGGATTCCTGCTTGGAATGAGTCCTTATGGACATGAAGAAGGTTATCAGTTTACTACAAAAAATGGTGTTGGTTTTGTTCTTGAGTCTCCAGAGGAAATGGAAGATGCTTCTCCGGAAAGACTTGAGGAAGCAGGACTATATATAGAAGACTATATAAATAAAGCAGAAAATGCTATCTATGGAGAAGGTTTTGTTGATAAGGATGGAAAATCCTACAAAGAATATATAGATGTGGATTCGGCTGCCAAATATTATCTGATGCAGATGTATACACGTAATGGAGATGCATACGGAACTGCAAGTACTAAGCTCTATAAAGATAAGAACGGACTTCTCTGTTTTGGTCCACTCTGGGATTTTGATTATGTGGCATGGGGCTCATATGATTACGACGGAGAGCAGACTACTCTCTATGGAGATGGAGTAAAACTTGGCTGGTTTGAAAGACTGAAGATGGATCCGGAGTTTATAGCTAAGGTTAGAGAAATATGGTCAGGTACCGGTGAAAATGATGAAAAATCTCTTAAGTATCAGTTAAAGGAATTGATCAAAGATGGTGGAATCATAGATCAGTATGAGCAGGAATTATCTGCATCTGCTGAGAATAATTATGATAAAACCTGTATTACCGGATTTCCTTTTGGTGGAGCAAAGATTGATAACGGATACATAGCTTATGAGCCGGAGGATACGCTTCCTCAAATAATATGTAACAATTATCATGAAGAAATTGCAAGACTTAAGACCTGGATAGAGAAACGAATCGACTGGGTTGATGACTATATTGAAAACGATATTGAAGATGATCATGAAGTTAGTATCGTAGAATTTTATAATGACGGAAAGCTTGTAGAAAAAAGCGTTTTAAATAGATCTACATCTATCTGGGATGTTCCTGACCCGGGCAAAAAAGAAGGTTACTATTTCCTTGGATGGTATGGAGAGATAGAAGAATATGATTATGATACAGAAGAAACCTATACCAGAGAGATAAGGATTTCCCAGGGAGATGTTGCACAGGTTGACTATGTCAGATTCGACGCCAGATGGGAAAAGATTGAAAATGTAAAAGCTCCTGAGGCAATCGTATTTGACCGTAGCGATTTATATGCCGTCAGACATAGCGGAACCAGATTAAGATACACTGTACTTCCTGAAGGTTCAGAAGATTTAGTATTCTTTGAATCCTCTGATCCGGAGATGCTTACTGTCTTTGGTGATGGTTATGTGAATACAGGTAAAAAGACAGGATCAGCAACTATCACTGCTACTACTGTAAATGGTATAAAAGCAGAAATAACGATTCACGTATCGGATGAGGATCCATATCCATTATATGAATTTGAACTTGGAAAACAGGAAGTGTCTATTGAAAAGGGTGGATTTGAAAAAATCGAATTTAACTTTATGCCGGAGGATGCACGTGAATTTGAAACAGTTATAACAAATCCAAATCCTGAAATTGCATATATGACTGAGACAGGAGTAATAATTGCTGTCGGAAGAGGAACAACTGTAATAAATGTGACAGTACCTACGGGATTCCAGTCTTACTCATCACAGATTGTAGTAACTGTAACTGATGCTGAGGCTGAAGAGGAAGAAGCTAAGAAGAAGGCTGAGGAAGAAAGAAAGGCAGCTGAAGAAGCGACTGCAAAGGAAGCTGAGTCAAAGAAGAAGGACGAGACTATAGCTGCCCAGGATGCAGAGATAGAAACAAAGAATGCTGAAATTGCAGCTAAGAATTCCGAACTTGATACAAAAACTCAGAACTTAAAGGCAAAGGAAGATGAACTTGCTAAAAAGAATGCAGAATTAAATAAAAAGGATGCTGATCTGAAGACCAAAGATGCAGAACTTGCAAAATCAGAATCCGAGAAGAAAGCAGCCATCGAGGATAAGAATCGTATAATTACGAAGGATACTGAGTTTACCTATAAGAAGGTGAGATATACAGTAACAAAGGCCTGCAAGCTGGTGAACGGCAAAATCACCGGTGGTGAGGTTAAAGTAAGTGGTTGTACCAAGAACTTTAAAAAGAAGGCTAAGACATTTACTACACCTGACACGGTAGTGATGAACGGAAATACATTTACAGTTACTGCAGTTGGCGACAATGCCTTCAAGAATTGTAAGAAGCTTAAGAAGATAACACTTGGTGCTGAGATAACAAAGGTTGGAAAGAATGCTTTCAGTGGCTCTAAAAAACTGAAACAGATCAAGATAACTAATGAGGATACAACCTTTGATGCGGGCACATTTAAGGGAACAGTTGGTTCTTTAAAGGTATATGTTCCTGATGTGGATCTTAGCAGCATGAAGTCACGTCTTAACAAAGCCGGAATTAAAGGAAATCAGGTTAAGAGTTATTAATACATAATATTAAGGCTTTCAAAACAAAGTTTGTTTACATAATTTTGCGATTTTGGCAAAATTATGTAGACAAATAGTTTGACAATGGCTATTATATTAATACATTGGGTTGTTATACACTTTTATAAAATGACGTATATTTTGTGGTTTTTAGCTGCAGCCGGAGGTGATATTTTTTATATTTTAAAAAATATTATATTCGTGTTGCACATTTGTTGCGCCAATAGTAGTAGAATCGTGACATAGAATAGATATAAAAACAGCTGTGATTCTATTTTTAAAAGTTAGAAGGTACCTTATATGAAAACAAGATATAAAGTATTACTAAATGCACTAGTATTTTTATTGGTTGCCGCACTGGCAGGTTTTCTTATGCGTTCAATAGCCTCTATGATTACTGACACCCTGAGTGGTGAGGGCTATAAGGTCAATATGCACCTTTTCATTGAACTGAAAACCTGGGGAGTTGGTATACTGGGAGCGCTGGGCGTGACTCTGGTATGGCTGCTTTCAGGAAGCAATCTGGATTCTCTTCTTATGGAAAAGAGCGGATCATTCCTCGGAACCCGTAAGGGTAAGCCGGATGTAGTTACTGGTTCGCTTGAGAATACTCGTTTCCTTACAGAAAAGGAAAGAGATAAATATTTTCCACAGCATCCATATAGTGCTCTTGACGGTGTTAAGAAGGATGGTATTCCGGTAAGAGCGGTGCTGGACAAGAAGAATACACTTCAGATTAATTTCTATCCAGGTGCACATTCACTTATCATTGGTGCTACCGGTTCAGGTAAAACAACTACATTTATCAATCCTATGATCCAGCTTCTGGGTGCTACTTCAGCAGGAAGCTCCATGATCATGACAGACCCTAAAGGAGAGCTTTTTGATCTTCATTCTAAGTTCCTTGTATCAAGAGGTTATAAGGTTCTTCTCCTGGATCTCCGTGATACCTACTCATCATCCAGATGGAATCCTCTTGAGGGTATCTGGGATATGTATCAGGAGTATGTAGATGCAGGAAAGGGAATCAAGTTCCACAAGGACAGCATGTCTGATTATCCGGATCTTAAGAGAATGGATGGGGACGGCGAACCAGGAAAACCATGGGCAGAATGGAGAGGAAATGCTTATGCAGATCTGACTCACTGCCAGGACGATGTTTCTGTTACAAGACAGAGATTTTACGATGAAATGTACGAGGACTTAAATGACCTTATCTCGGTTATTTGTCCTATTGAAAATGAAAAGGATCCTGTTTGGGAGAAGGGTGCCCGTTCTATCATAATGGCTACTTGTCTTGCAATGCTTGAGGATTCAGAAGATGAACGACTTGGAATGACCAAGGATAAGTTCAACTTCTTCAACATAAGTAAAGCTCTTACGAACTCTGAAGATGAGTTCAGGGCACTTAAAGAATATTTTGAAGGAAGAAGTAAGCTGTCACAGGCCTACACACTTTCGCGTCAGGTTCTTTCAGCAGCTGATACAACACTTTCTTCCTATATGTCAATTACATTTGATAAGCTGAACATGTTCAACGACCGTGGTCTCTGCGGTCTGACTTCAGCAACAGATGTACAGGCTGAAAAATTTGCCGATCAGCCAACAGCACTTTTTATGAAGATACCAGACGAGAAGGATACGCGTCATGGTCTGGCAGCCGTATTCATTCTCTGTATGTATAAAGCACTTATCAAGGTTGCTTCTGCAAGAGAAGACCTTTCTCTTCCAAGAAATGTATATTTCATCCTTGATGAGTTTGGTAATATGCCGAAGATCGAGAAGTTCGATAAGATGATCACAGTAGGACGTTCCAGAAAGATCTGGTTCAACATGGTAGTTCAGTCCTATTCACAGCTAAATAATGTATATGGTGAAAAGGTTGCTGATATCGTTAAGTCTAACTGTGGTATGAAGATGTTCATCGGTTCCAATGATATCGGAACCTGTGAAGAGTTCTCGAAACTGTGTGGTAACATGACGGTACGTACTACATCAACATCATCTAATGTAGGCTCCAAGGCCGGTGAGATGAATATATCATCCCAGACGCAGGTAAGACCTCTTATCTATCCAAGTGAGCTGCAGATGTTGAACAATAAGGAAAGTACGGGAAATGCAATCATCGTTACTTTCGGTAATTACCCATTAAAAACGAAATATACTCCAAGTTATCTGTGTCCTTACTACAAGATGGGCAGGATGAATATGGATGAGCTTCGTTCACACATGTTCAGAGCCGATGAGGTTTATTATGACCTGGATGCCAGAAATGAGATCATTCTTGGTAAATCTGAAGACGGCGATGACATTGATCAGAGTGCATAATATAAAGGCATAAGTAATGAGTAAACTAAGACCAGTAAAAAATGAAATAGCATGTAAAATCAGTATTATTACACTGGTTTTATTAAGTGCACTCATTTTTAGTACATTAATTCACTCAACTGTTCGCGCGGCAGGAGAGGATGAAGAAACAACTACAGAGTTCAGGGTTCCTGAAAATCAGACTACTGAGAATTCTCCATATGAGGTAGATGAAACAGGATTTGTGGATTATTCAGGAGATATCGATACCATCACAGGCAAACCGGTTGTAGATGATAATAACACTACTCAGAGATCGGGAATGATTGTTATGAAGGATGGATCTACCTATGATAGTGATAATGGCAGATTCATATATAATGTTGAAGGCGGAAGCATTATCTGCTCAGCATGTGATGGAATGGTGGTAACCGGCCCGGTCAGCATTGCCCGCGAAGGCGAGTTTAATGCTGCTATATATCGTGATGGTTACAAGGTCGATGGTTTCCCTGAAACAGTTGAACAGCCTGGAACCTATGTAGTCATAGCATGGGACAATGTTAGCGAAAACCAGGTTCTTGTATTCCAGATAGTTGATAAAGTAACAGGAAGGCTTTCTCAGTATATAGTTCCACTTGGCTTTGTAGTGAGAACTGTAAATCTTGATGGTGTTCCGCAGCAGAATAGCTTTGGCTCAGTAGATATGAGCAAGGAAGGCTATTATGAAATAACATATAGATGCAGTGCTACAGGAATAGAATATTATCTGAATGTTACTACAGATCATACTCCTCCTGATGTAACATTTGAAGGAATAGACTCTAAAGGTCTGGCAAAAGGTCCTGTAACAATCAAAGGACTTGCTGATGATGATACCGTTTATATAGTCTTTAATGAAGATAGTACAGGTAAATTAGATTATCAGAATCAGATAACTCAGAGTGGAGATTACCATGTAACGGTAATGGACAAGGCTGGTAATTCTGTAAGCAGAGATTTTATAATAATGATGTATCTGAATGTGAAAGGAGTATTCTTCCTGGCGCTGATTGTAGTTATTATTATCGGAGTAATGGTAGCACTTTACATATCAAGAAAGAGATTGAGAGTGAGATAATATGTTTGATAGCTTAATAGATACAGTCAAAGGGTGGGTAGCCTCGTTTATAGAGTATACTTTATGGCGAATATTCTGGTTCCTTGAGATCATTGTTGTCAGATTTGTCGCTTTCATGGAAAGTATCATGGAGATATTTACCGGTGAAAAGACAGTAAAGTATAACGACAAGGATATGACGCTGATAAATATATTCTTCCAGCATGATTCTGTGAGGGGTATATATGGCGGCATGGCAATGATCGGAATCGTATTCTGCTTTGTATTCGCTATAATATCCGTAATAAGAAGAGCTCTTGATCTGAGAGATAAACAGCAGGGTGTTACAATGGGCATGATTCTTACGAATCTGCTGAAAAGTATTCTCATCATTTCAAGTATGAATCTTATTATGCTTGTTGCGATGGAAACCACAAATAAACTTGTTCAGCAGGTAAGCTGGACCATACAAAATGGTGGGGCGTTGACGCTAGGCAGTGATACGATAGTCTTTACCAATGAACAGTATGCTGCCATGGGAAGAATTATCAATACTATAGGTAATTATTCCCTGAATCCGTCATATAAGTCCAGATACAATCTGAATGCCTGCTATAACGATATAAGAGGAGATCTGAAATACCTGGGAGATCAGGGGGTGTTTAATTTCCATTATGTAAAAAATGACAGTAATGGAGATCCTGTTCCTACCTGGCAGGGACTTATGGAGAAGTTGGGCACAGCTTATGATTATAATACAGAAGTTCCTCTGGATTCCTATAATGATGGAGTTGTAAATGCAATTCTTGATTGTATGGAAATACTTAAAGCCAATCCTACCATGGAGGTTATGAAGAAGTATTCCAGAGATCCTATTAAATTAAATAATAAAAGTGTTCCTATGGATAGAATACTCTTCCTTGCAGGAACAATGGGAATGGATTCTGAAACAGCTGCTGCAAGAAATCCTGAATATAACAAGAATCCAAGTTTTTATGATAATGCAAGATTACCTTTCTTATATGATGAGGAAGATTCAGATATATATAGTTATGATGATGTAAGACGAGTTTTTGATCCGAGTCCGTTTAAAACGAACTATGTAGTAGTATGGTTTTCCGGTATAGCTATTTTGAAGGAAATGATAGTTCTCATAGTTACATGTGCGGTTCGAATATTCAACCTGCTTGCGCTTTATATAGCGGCTCCTCTGGCTATAGCAACTATGCCAATGGATGACGGTGGAAAGTTCAAACAGTGGACAACAGCATTTATAGTACAGCTCCTTACAATAGTAGGTATGGTAATAGCCATGAGACTATTCCTGATATTTATCCCTATTATATGGAGCCCGGCACTGAAAACCTCGGATAATCAGATCCTTGATATTATTATCAAAATGGTTATCCAGTATGGAGCGGTGCTATCAGTAAATAAGGTTAATGGTATCTTCACCGGTATCCTGGCCGATAATGCCGGATTCCAGGCAATTACAGCCGGTGATGTTAGACAGAATGTTGAAAACAGTACAGCCGGAAAGATGCTTTCTGGCATGAGTGCCGGAGCTATGGCTGAGAAAGCTTTTGGTAAAGGAAGAGCTGCTCTTGGTAAGGAGATAGGAAAGCACAGTTCAAAGGCTGCATATCTTACTGATGCCATCGGTCTGACCGAAGGCGCCTATGAGGGCAGTAAGGATAGACAAAATAAAGAAGACGATAAGAAAGCCGGTAAGGCTCGTAAGAATATGAGAGATGCGAATAAGCTTGAGCAGGATCTTGATTCTATGAAGAAACATGGTCAGCATCTCGATGGAAGCAAGCCTAAGAGTGAGAAGGATAAGAACCATCAGATCAAGAAGATGGAAAGTACTCTCAAGTACATGAAGGCTGGCAATGGACAGACGAGCTTAAAAGATGCGAAGCGTATGGCTGAGCGTGACATGAAAGAGGATAAACTGGATCAGCAGCAGCAAGGCCAGATTGAAGCTCAGAAGCTCAGAAATCCACCTCCAAAGAGACAGCCTGGTCCAACAAAGAAAGAAGGCAGTAAGCCAGGCGGAGGAACTGGTGGCGGTCCGGGAAGTGGACCGGGAAGTGGTCCTGCACCAACTGCAAATACCAATCCTACTACGACACCTGGTCCTACTACTAACAATCCTGAAGGTAGCACAGATCTTCCGGACAGACAGGATGAACAGGTTACCGGAACTGATGATGGTAACAATGCAAACACAAATACAAACACTACTACTCCTGGTGGCGAAGGAACGGGAACTGATACAAATCAGCCTAATGATCTGAATCAGACAAACCAGAACAATCAGGTAGATGGACAGCCGGATGCTAACAATCCTACGGTTGGAAATGATACAAACAACGTAAATAATACGAATAATACAGCTACCGCTCCTGGTACGAATGCCCATCAGGCACCTCTGATGGGACCTCCTCCAGCTGTAAATACTAATACTGGTGGTGGTGATGATGACGATGACGATGATGATCAACATTTAGATCAGACTAATCAGAATAATCAGGTAGGTACAAATAACGGAAATTTTAATCAACCGTCGACTGAACAGGTGAACGATTTAAATAATACAGCTCAGTCGACAGACAATCCGGTGAATAATGATCAGAATCCGCAGATGAATAGTACAGTGAATCCGCAGATGAACACTACAAATCCTCAGATGAATAGTGGTGTAAATCCTCAGATGAATACTACAAATCCGCAGATGAACAATATGGGAACCCAGCCGAATCTGAATCAGTATAATCAGAATCGTCAGGTAGGTGGAACACCGCAGATGAACACCACAAATCCTCAGACGAATAATACTGCAGCTCCTCGGATGAACACCACAAATCCGCAGATGAACAACACGGGAACCCAGCCGAATCTGAATCAGTATAATCAGAATCGTCAGGTGGGTGGAACCCCACAGATGAATAATCAGGGCATGAATACTAATCAGATGATGAATAATCAGTCGAATCCACAGACAAGTACTGTAAATCCGACGATGAATAACATGAACCCGCAGATGAATAACATGGCTCCACAGATGGACATGAATGCAAACCTGAACCAGATGAATCAGAATATGCAGGTGGGTGGAAATCCAA
>CACZOE010000141.1 GCA_902782695.1 uncultured Lachnospiraceae bacterium
GCAGAGCCACTTACAAAGAAGTGCCCACTTTGCTGCAGCGAGATAGATATCAAGGCAATCAAGTGTCCTCACTGTACCGGTGATATCAAAGAGTAATTACATCAGATATTTAAATGTTTATATATTATGATAAAAAAGTGGTTGCAATTAGTAGACCCATGTGTTATTATCCTAAGGTATGATTTTTAGGAGGAAAGATTCGTGAAAACAGCACTTACAATAGTTTTTATATTAGTTGCAATTGCACTTGCAGTTCTTGTGCTTAAGCAGGAAGGAAAAGAGAATGGATTTACAGGTTCCCTTACAGGTACTGTTGATTCATACTGGAGTAGAAATAAAAAACATTCAAAAGAGGCTGTTATTCAGAGAGTTACAGCTATTCTTGGAGCTCTTTTCATTATAATTGCTGCATTACTTAGTTCTAAGTGGATGTAGGATTCCTGATTATAGAAAGATTTTTAAAGGTGCTTGCTGAGGTGAGCACCTTATTTTTTTCCGGGTGATGAATATGGATATAAGATTTGATGATGAATTTTTTGAACAACTGAAAAATGTAATGTCAGCATCTGATTACAGACCTCTTAGATTTAAAGAGTTATGTTATCTCTATGATGTTAGTACAGAGGAAGAAAAGGAGACTTTCCTTGAGTGGCTTAGTCAGCTGTGTGATGACGTGAAGCTTGTTAAAACCAAGAATAACAGATATATGCTTCCTCCAAAGGGAATGCTTACGGGTATCTATTCCGGAACCAGACGCGGATTTGGTTTCGTAACAGTAGAAGGCTATGATGAAGATTTTTTTGTGGCAGAAAGAGACAGCCTGAATGCTTTTCATGGAGATAGGGTTCTGATAAATGTAGAAAATGTACAGAGAGGTCCTCGTAAAGAGGCTAAGATTACCAGAATTCTTTCCAGGAATACAACAGAACTGATAGGAATCTATCAGGAAAATGAAGGCTATGGATTTGTTATTCCAAATAATAAAAAAATAGCTGATGATATATTTATCCGTAAGGGTTCAAACCAGGGAGCTGTTACAGGCAGTCTGGTAGTAGTTGAGCTGGAGAACTTCGGTACTAGCAAAAAATCACCAGAAGGTCATGTGATTGAGGTGATAGGACATATAGATGATCCACATACTGATATACTTCAGGTGGTCCGTTCTTTCGGTATACCTGTTGAGTTTCCTGAAGATGTAGAAAATCAGCTGCTTAGCATTCCTGAAGAGGTTTCTGAAGAGGAAAAAACAGGCAGAAGAGATTTCCGAAACCTTGATACTGTAACCATAGATGGCGAAGATGCCAAGGATCTGGATGATGCCATCACACTTGAGTATAGTTCGGGATTATATCATCTCGGAGTACATATAGCTGATGTATCAAATTATGTTACTGAGGGCTCGCCGCTGGATAAGGAGGCTCTACGCAGGGGAACCAGCAATTATCTGTTAGACAGTGTAATTCCTATGCTTCCGCATAAACTTTCAAATGGCATATGTTCTCTGAACCATGACGTTGACAGACTGACTCTTTCCTGCATTATGGATATTGATGATTCCGGAAAGGTTGTAAGTCATGAGATAGTTGAAGGTCTGATAAATGTAAATGAACGTATGAATTATACTGATGTAGCAACTATCTTAAGAGGCGAAGATGATGAGTCTGAAGATAAGAGTGAAGATCCCGACAGAAACTATAAGGCTCTTGTTGAGAGATATAAACCTCTTATTCCAATGTTTAAGCGTATGCTTGAGCTTTCCCGTATCATCAGATCTGCCAGAGAAAAGAGAGGGTCTATAGATTTTGATGTGGCAGAGACCAAAATCATTGTAAATGAGGATGGTGTTCCGGTAGATATTCATCCATATGAAAGAAATGATGCCACCAAAATCATAGAAGATTTTATGCTTATGGCTAACGAAACTGTGGCCGAACAGTTCTTCTGGGCAGATATTCCGTTTGAGTACAGAGTCCATGAGGTTCCTATCCAGGAAAAGGTTGATATGCTGAGAGATGCTATAAGAAATTTTGGTATCTATTTCAAGGTATCAAAGGATCATATTCATCCAAAGGAATATCAGAAGCTGCTTCAGCAGATAACGGGAGAACCTTATGAGGCTCTTGTTACAAGAATGACACTCAGATCTATGCAGCAGGCTAGATACAGTACAGAGTGTATAGGACATTTTGGACTGGCTTGTAAGTATTATTGTCATTTCACTTCTCCAATCAGAAGATATCCGGATCTGCAGATACACAGAATTATAAAAGAAAGCCTTCATGGAAGACTTGACGAGGGAAGGATTCGTCATTATTCCAAGCTGCTTCCGCGAATTGCAGAGGATAATTCCGAAAAAGAAAGAAGAGCTGTTGATGCCGAGAGAGAAGTTGTAAAGCTGAAGCAGATAGAATATATGGAAGGTCATATAGGAGAACAGTTCGAGGGCATTATATCAGGCTTTACGGCCCAGAATATATTTGTCGAACTTCCAAACACTGTAGAAGGTGCGGTACGAGTTGCTGATATGACTGACGATTACTATACATATTATGAGGATAAGTTTGAGATGGTCGGAAAGACTTCCGGCAAGGTTCTTCGTCTTGGTGATAAATGTTTGGTAAAAGTTGAACGAGCTGACAAAATAGACAGGATGATCGACTTCTCATTTGTCGATACAAATGAGAAAACGGAAAAATACTGAAAACTAGAGGAAACAAATCATGCCAAAGGAAAAAGGACAGAAATTAATTGCTAACAATAAAAAAGCATATCATGACTTTTTTATAGATGAAACCTATGAAGCAGGGATAGCGCTTGTGGGAACAGAAGTAAAGTCTCTAAGAATGGGAAACTGCAGTATTAAGGAATCTTACATCAGTATAGAAAAAGGTGAGGTTTACATAATACATATGCATATTAATCCTTACGAGAAAGGAAATATATTTAATAAAGACCCTCTTAGGAAAAGGAAACTGCTTCTTCATAAGTCTGAAATAAATAAACTCATCGGACGTACCAAAGAAAAGGGTTATACTATAGTACCTTTAAAGGTGTATTTCAATGATGGCAGAGTAAAAGTCGAGATAGGTCTTGCCAGAGGTAAGAAACTATATGATAAGAGAAATGATCTGGCTAAAAAGGATCAGAAGAGAGCTGCCGAGCGCGATTATAAGCTGAGTATAAAGTAAACTAATAAATAAAAGGGTTGATTTTATACATCAATATGGTTTATTATATTGCAGGTGTGTTTCTGAAACAGAGAAATACAAAAATGTATGACAAAGTACAGAGGTAGGAAAAATGAGTCAGGCAAAGGTCGACAAATATAAGGAAGAAAAAAAGAACAGAGCAAAAACTATGAAGCTCAAAAAGATTAAAAAGGCTGTAGCTGCCCTTGTAGTAGCACTTGGTCTTGGAGCTTTAATAGGTATCCCTCTTGGAAAATTCATTTACAATAAACAGAAGGAAGAAGCTGCAAAGAATGCAACTATTTCTTCACTTGAATATGATAGCTGGTTTGATAAAGAATGGGCAGGTAAGTATGCTGACAGATTTAGTGCAAATGCAGCTGATATAATTGATCAGCTTAATGCTACTGCATCAGATGCTGATGCTGAGGAAGAAGAAGCTGAAGATATTGAGCTTGATGAAGGCGATATCGAATTAGAAGAAGAGTAATCGTTAAGAGACTCCGACTATTCGCATTATAGATAAGACTTTGATAGAAAAGTCTATATCCGGGGTAGTTCAGGTTTCGACGGGGGTTTAGATACTAGAGCAGCCATCCGAGGTGGGTGACCTCGTAAAAACATCTATTTAAATATA
>CACZOE010000142.1 GCA_902782695.1 uncultured Lachnospiraceae bacterium
CAGGAACATTTTCCTCCCATGGTCTAGAAATATAACCGCCTTCACATTCTTCGGTAGAATCAGGCGTTTCTGCTTTAACATTTACTACTCCAAAATTTGCAGGCATCAAACCAGCCAATATTACCGTTGCCATTAAACATGCCTTAACTTGTCTCAATTTCCCCTTCATACTTTTTCTCCTATTCAATCAATAATTATTAAAGAAAAAGGACTTCAAAACAAGATGAAGTCCTTAAGCAGGGGTACAAGGATTCGAACCTTGAAATGACGGAGTCAGAGTCCGTTGCCTTACCATTTGGCGATACCCCTATATGTAATTGATACACTATTATTCCGCCTGTCATTTTTCAGCGCAAGTTGTATTATATACAACCACGCCGAAAAATGCAAGCTTTTTTATTCATTTCTTAAATATTTATTTTTTTAACCATTCAGAATAAGCTATGAAATCAATTTCTCTCTATCAATAATACCCATCTGCTCTGCCTCCCTTGTTAATTCTGACAGCAGTGCAGCTATGTCTCCTCCTGCTACAGCATAATCAAGAGGTATATACATCAGAGTAGCAAGAACCAATGCTTCAGCCGGTATTCCAAGTTGCGCAAACAGTGTACTGAAAATCATCAGACCTGCTCCCGGCAGAGGTGGAACCGCAATTGAAAGCAGACTGACAATTATTACCGCTGTTATTAACCACGAAATACTAATACCTATGCCATACTCATCTGCAAAAAATACAGTAAAAACGGATAGGAAAATGGCTGCAGCCGGCATATACATAACTGAACCGATTGGATATGCAAATCGCATAAATGACTTATCTATCCCAAGTTTTTCTCCCGCTTCCATACTCGGACCAAAAGCCGCAATACTTGATGCGGTCGAAAAAGCGGCAAGAAAAGCCGGGAGAATTTTCCTGAACAAAAGTGGTACCGGGCAGCGAATCTGCCATGCAGTAAAAATAATCATCAGTACAACGAAAACAACTATCAGACAAGTACTCATAACAACAGGCTTCCACGCCTGTAAATATACTGTTATATCATCATTCCAAATCTGGCGAAGCAATGCTGTAAATACGTATATGGGTATCATACGACAGATTATTTCCATTAATTGCGAAAACAACTTTGTTCCCTGTTCTATGAGATTTCTCAGATGATTACCCTGTTCGCCAATCAAAAGCATACCGATTCCAAGTAACAAAGAAATAATAATAATCTGCATAGTGTTTTTATTCAGAAACGGCGATACAGGATCGGATGGCAAAATAGCAAACAGCATCTCACTGAGTGTTGCCAATTCTGAAATAGTAGCACCTCCGCGGTCAGAAATACCCACTCCTACAACAGGTATAGTCAGTATGAACGCAAATATTGAAGCTAAAACGCTTAAAAGTATTATCTGCCCAAGGAATTTTTTTCCTATCCTTTGCAGTGTAGACGGATTACCCATACCAAGAATTCCGCTGCATATGGCAAAAGCTATCATCAGTCCCGCAAAGGTATTCATCAAACCCATAAAGGCATCTGATAATGGTGCAAGCAGAACCATATCAATACCGGTACGTATATCTTTTGGAATTACCCTCCCGAGAATCCCCAGAACAAGCGCTAGTGCAACTGCTGCCAGAATATAAAAGGTCATCCCATGTCGAGAGCGTTCTTTTAGCGTAAATGTGATGGTATTCCTGTTTCTGCGATAACTCCATACTGGAGTCATCCCCAGATTCTGCTTAATTCTTTCACTCCAGTCATCATCGTCATAGTCTGCAGGATCAAAGGCCTCTCCTCCATATTGCAGACAGAATACCCATTTTCCATATTGCTTACCAATACCAGCCTGTACAGATACAGAAGTTTCACTATGTTGTTTAATCTTTGCCAGTAAGTCCTCTATTGAAAGCCGGATACGATGCTTTTCCCTTTTTACCACGCCAATTCGATCACATGAATCCTGTATCCATGTTGAAATCTGATCGATTGTCTCATCATTCAATTCATACTGTCGCCACTCCATAGATGTAACAGCTCCTCTCACATATTATCTGAGACCATAATTAACAACTTCATTTACGATTTCTACAGTTAAGAGATACTTTTTTCAGCACTGAATTGACATTTGATAATTTTATTTTTTATGGTCTTTCTTTTTATCTTTGTCCCTGACTTTTTTGTCTTTGCTCTTTTCTCCATCCGCTATTTTAGACTTGGATTCTTCTTTATCCTTATACTTATCTTTCTCTTTGGATTTTTCTTTGATTTTATCTTTAGTTTTAGAATCCTTACTCTTATTTTTTTCTTTATCTTTTGTCTTATTCTTTTCTTTAGACTTTTCTGCCGCCTTTTCCAGAACTATATCAGGAACTATATCTTCCTGCTTTCCTTCCAGCATCGGTTTTATATATTTTGAGCGATAGTACTCTGCAAGAGTAATGTATTCTTCACTATCCTTATCAACCAGTCTACCATGAAGCGCATCGATGCTATCATCTCGAGTCATTCTCTTGATAACATGTCTGGAAATACTCTTTGTATGAAGAGCAATTCTCTGGAAGCTGTTGACCAGATCATACAGTGCCACACCACCTACCACGCCACAGTCACCATCACGAAGCCTGTCCACATGATGTGATTCCAGCAGATTCTTCATTTCATCTACTATTTTTGCCAACGGCTGAACTCTGTACGCTTTATTCATATTTTCACTGTCAAAGGCCTCAAAGACCATACTGAGCATATGCCCTGTAGCCTCGGATATTCCGCTTAACTCCTGCAGGCCTTTCTTTGAGAATACAACTTTATTTTCGAAGCATTCCTGAGCGGTGTATGCGATATTCATGGAATAATCACCTATACGCTCATAGTCTCCTATACTATTCAAAATGGCGGTTATCATATCTCTGTTATCAATGGTCAGTCGATTACGATTGATTCTTACTATATAATCAGAGAGCACAGTTTCACATTTATCGATAAAATTCTCATTGTCATTAAGTCTGTTAAATGCAGTCTTGTCATATTCAAATATAAGACCAATAGCAAGTGTATAATTCTCAAATATCTTCTCACCCATTACACGCATAACATCTTTACACTGAGTAAGAGCAATTCCCGGAGTTTTCAAAAGCATGTCGTCCAGACGTCTCAGTTCTTCATCTCCATAGACCTCATCATTATCCTTGATCAGCCTTCCGGTAAGATTTGCCATCTGATTCGAAAACGGCAGCAGAACTACACTTATGATCAGATTAAATCCCAGATGAATATTTGCTATATTTCCTCTGTTGCACACCTTAGAGAATATAGGAATGCCAACGGTGTAGTATATCGAATATATAATCACCATAAATATAATAGCACCCACTACATTAAAAAGCAGATAACTGAGCGCCACTCTCTTGGCCTTCTTATTTGCCCCTATTCCACCCAGTATAATAGTCATGCATTTTCCGATATTCTGTCCTATAATTATCGGAATAGCGATACCATAGGTAACACTTCCTGTTGCTGAAAGCGCCTGAAGAATACCTACTGATGCACTGGAGCTCTGAATAAGCGCAGTAAGAACAAGTCCGGTAAGGACCCCTATAAAGGGATTATTAAAGGACAGAAAAAAGCTCTGGAACTTTTCTGATTCTTTAAGAGGTGCAAAAACCTCTTCCATCATTGTCATTCCGTAGAACAATGTACCAAGTCCCACCAGGATTCCAGCTACGTCCTTAAGTTTTTGTTTCTTTGAAAAAATATAAATAGCAGTACCTACTGCTACAAGCATGGGCGCAAAGGAAGATGGTTTTAGAAGCTGCAGTACCAGACTGCCTGACCCCAGATCACCAAGCCTAAGTATCTGAGCAGTTACAGTACTTCCTACATTCGCCCCGTAAACCACAGGAATAGCCTGGGCAAGTGTCATGATGCCAGCATTAACAAAACCGATCAGCATAATGGTGGTTGCAGCTGAACTCTGAATGATTCCTGTGACTCCTAGTCCTAGCCCCCAGCCCTTAAGCGCACCAACTCCTTTTCGTTTACTGGTAGTCAGCGTCTGCAGGATAGTCTCAAGTCCGGATCCAGCAATTCTTTCAAGTGAGGAACCCATTAAGCTCATTCCAAAAAGGAACAGGCCTACTCCTCCAAACAATTCAAGTATACTTATCAATTCAATTCTCCTGAAAAACAAAAATGTTTAATGCTCTAAAACTCTATAGTTTCAGGAGCAGCTGTAAATGAGCTGAATGTAGCAGTTGCATTCTTAATATAGAATACTTCTGTGTTTCCATCATCCTCTGAATACATATTTCTAAGGTCAGGATAAGCATTCAGCATAGATTCTCTAGCTTCTCTCCTGTCATCCTCTATTAGTTCCCCAGACACGCGAAGCCATGTTCCATCCTTAAAGGCGCATATCTCCGCCTTTGGATTTGCATGCAGCTGCTTTGATACAGCCTTAACTTTTCCAGTCTGAATATATATCTTTCCATCAAATATATTTATAGTTCCAAAAGGTCTTACTCTAGGCTGATCGCCATCAACAGTTGCAAGAAAATAGGTTCCTGCCTCTTTTAAAAATTTAGCTACTTTTTCCATATTTATCTCCTTTTATAGATTGTCATATTTATGATATGGGTGTCATATACCTTTGGACCCCATATGAGCTATCAATCAGTGAGACAATTATCACATTTGAAAAACACTATGTCAAGAATAAGAAATCTGCTATTTATATAAAAAGAAATAACCCATTGCATAGGTGCTTATATATGGATTAAAATGATATCAGGTAAGCATAATTATCCTGAAATATACGAACATTTCATTAATATCATAAAATTTTAACTAAGTTTTGCGAGGTGAATAACCATGAAAACAGCCAGGACTAACAAAAGCTCATTAAAAAAACTAATAATCATATTTCTTACATTTATAATCCTTATCAGTGCTTTTGGTAACAGAGTATATGCCAAGTCCGGCAAAACTCAGGATCTCACGTCAAAAGTGAGCGCTAAAAAAAGTAAGGGAAAGAAGATGAAGGCTTCTGATGCGAAGAAACTCACCTCCTCTTCCATCAGACTTCTAAACGAAACCATCAAAACAGATAAAGATGGAGCAAATGTATTTATCTCTCCTACTTCTATCATGTTTGCCTTCGGACTGGCTGAGAATGGAGCAAAGGGAAAGACCCGAAGTCAGATAGAGGATCATATCTATAATGGAATAAAAACAGCTGACACTAACCAGCTCCTATGTAAGCAGATGAAAAAACTGGAATCCGACAAAAACGTCAAATGGAATGTGGCAAATTCCATCTGGATTATTGACCGTCCTGATGTAAAGGTAAAAAATAAATATCTAAAAACTGTAAAAAGCTACTATGACGCTGAAATATATAAAGCGCCTTTTAATGGCACCACAGTAAAGGATATGAATAAATGGGTTTATGATAATACTGACAAAATGATTCCAAAGATCGTCGACAGATTTTCCGGTGACGAGGTTATGTATCTGATAAATGCCATGGCTTTCGAAGGTTCATGGGCAGAGCCTTTTACCAAATATCAGGTAAATAAAAATCAGACCTTTTCAAACCTTGATGGAACTACCACGAATACTACAATGCTAAATGGAAAAGTTAACGGATATTTTGAGCTAAACGGTGCCAAGGGATTTAAGAAATATTACAAAGGTTTTGACTATGCATTTGTTGGAATCGAAATGCCCGAAGGCGTTACACCTGCAGACTATATATCTCAGCTGGCAGCCTCTGAAGGAACCTGGAACAACGCTCTTTCAGACATTAAAACAGATTATGATGTTTCTATAAAGCTTCCTGAATTCAAGCTCGACTATGATACAGAAATGTCTGAAACACTGCAGGGTATGGGAGTTAAAAACGCATTCGACAAGAACAAGGCAAACCTTTATAACATGTTTAAAAAGAGTCCGGATTCAAACTATTACTTCACAAAAGTACTTCACAAGACTCATATAGAACTCGACAGAAACGGAACAAAAGCCGCTGCTGTTACTGCGGTAGTTACCAGCAAAGCCACAAGTGTAATGGATCCGAAGCCACATATGGAGATAAAGCTCGATCATCCATTTGTCTATGCAATAGTTGATGCAAAGACCAATCTTCCGATATTCATCGGATGTATGAATTCACTTTAATTTAATAAAGAAAGAATCAGGACTGACCCAAAACAACGAAAGTTGTCCGGACATGCCCTGATTTTTTATTTACTCTACATTTTTAAGTGCTTGTTCCATCGGGATCTTCCTTATCCTGTTATAATCTATAATCATTACGATCAAGTAGGATACAAATCCAAACGCAAACATTTTAACGAATCCAATCGGTGTTATGATAAAGCTGAACCAGCCATCCATTTTCATAAGGTACATTTTAAAGAACACTCCCATGCTGTAGTAGCCGGCAACCATACCTATAAGACAAGAAATAACTACCATGATTGTCGTTGAAGTCATATAGAGTGAACTGATTTCCTTATTCTCATAACCGAGAATTTTGACCATTGAGATAGCATTTTCATTCTTTTCTATAATGATTTTGGTAAGCAGGTAAATGAGTACTGCGGACAAGATTACGCATATATACTGGAAATAGGTCATATAGCTTCCCAGTGAATGATCCAGCTGCCTGGATATTTTCAGCACTTCATCCTCTGTAATAGTTGTAGCTATATAATCCTTATCTATTCCCTTTATTTCCTCATCAGCCATGTAACCGCTGAAATAATCCTCATCCTCGTCAAAAATCTCTCTGTAGCTATCGAGTGGCATGAATACAGTGAGCCCACCCTGATAATCATACAGTCCAATCACCTTCAGCTGATAGCTGTTATTATCATATTTTTCATCAAGTGTAATGGTGTCTCCCACCGACAGATTATATTTTTCCGCAAATGTATTTGATACACAGACTTCATTTCCACTCATTTCCGGTAGGTTATCAACATATTTGCTATCTTTCTCAACACCATAAACTGAGATAGATTCAGTATACTCTCCATAAATATACTTAAGATCTCTAATGGCAAACTTTTCAGCAGAGTCTGTAGTTGTCTCTATAGGATTTCCATCCTCATCTTCTGTATCCATAAGAATCGTCTGATATTTTGCAAACATCATATCAGTTACATTTTCCTGATACTTATCTAGTGAATCAGGGAACCCAATAGCCATGGCAAGCATAAGCATAACGAATCCTATTCCCAGCAGAAGTACTATATAATTTGGAAGATTCTGAAGCAATATCCTTGTACGGAAACGGCTCAGAAAACTCCATTTTGGCAGTCTTAAGGCTTTCTTCTTTTTTGATTTTTTTAAATCATGTCGAAGGAATTTCAGTGGTGAAAACTTAAGCATCCTTGTAATGACCACCAGGTTGATAATGAACATCATTATCACCGGGATTACCGTTGTTTTGACAAATGCATCCGGCGTCCAGTATGTTTCATAAGTAGGAAGACTGTAGCTGTTATAATACATACTGATTACTATATCTTTAAAGAATGTATAACCGAGAACATTTCCTATGACCGCCGAGATAAGTGTAACCAGAACCGGCATGGTCATATAATGTATCAGCAGCTCATTTCTGGTATATCCTGATGCGCGGAGCGTTCCGATAACAGAAGACTCTTTTGTTATAGTATTACTGATAGTGATGGCAAAAATAAATGCAAGCACTGCTACCAGAATATAAAGCATTATACCGCTTAATGCCTTATCATTTCCAAAATCATCAGTTGCAAAATGTATTGCCAGATTACTGTAATTAGGAAGAAATCCTTTTATTTCCATATCCTCTACAGCCGCCTGTGAAATAAGAGAGGCCATTACATTTTCAGAAAGTGCTTTCTCCTGAACATCATCAGAAGGCTTTTTATTATAGGTCCATGCATAATTATAAGTAACAGCTTCCTTAACTCTGTCAAACCCTTCCTTTGTTACGATAGCAACATCGAAGTAGATGGCATCAAACATTGAGTCTGTTGGTTTTTCATATAATGTACTGTAATTAACAAGTGCGATAAGCGCTGTTACCTTGAAATCATTTCCATCAACCTTTATGGTATCGCCGACCTTGATATTTACATTGTCAGCATGCATTCTGTCGATTGCGATTTCATCATCCGCCTTTGGCATTACTCCTTCATGGATGCTATAGAGATCCACATCTTTTCTATCCATGAAAATACGGACTTTTCCTTTTCTCTCACCTTTTTCTTTTCCACCGCTTTCACCACCAACTGTGTCATTTGTGGAAGTGTTTTTTGAGCTGTCCTCTACAGGACTTCCACTCTTTTCAGTAACATCCTTGTAGAAATTCTCATATATTTTTATAGGAACCGGCTCATAATCCGGATTATTCAGATCATATTTTTCTGCCGCCTTGTCATACTCCTTTTCTACCTCTTTATCAACTTCCTTATAAGCTTCTTCCTTTGCCTCATCCAGAGCCTTCGTATAATCCTCACTGTCCATGAACTCATCATATGCGTCCTGGTAAGCATCATCATAATATTCATCTATAGCAACCTGAAGATTTTCATCTACAAGCTTCTGTATCATTTCATCCTTTTCCTCATCAGATACTGTCATGCCTGCAGCAGCATACTGAGCCAGCTGAGCCTCAACCCCCTCGGCAGCCTGCGCTCTGACCTGATCTTCAATCCCCTGTTTTACCGCTTCCTCTATCTTCTCAGGAATCGCTTCATCAACTGCCTTTTTAACTTCCTTATCTGCTTCCTTATGTGCCTTATCCAGATAGTACTGCTTTACATCAGCCTTTTCTCCGGCTTCCAAAGCTGCTATCACATCATCATCCAGCTTGTCACTTACTTCAAAACAGCCGTCCTCCAGATTATACTCAGTGATTTTGTTTTCTGCAGAGGTAAGCATACTGTTATTGGCAACAAACATTCCTGATATAAAACCAATCATAAGTATCAGAAAAAGTGCTATTACAAGATATTTATGCCATTCGCCGAGAAGTTCTCTAATGACGCGTCTTCTCAGAGGATTTTTAATCTTTCTCATATCATCTCTCCTTTTCACATGAATCAACAGGGACTAAATTTATTTGACTCATTTGAATTTTTACCAGTCAAGATCAACAGCCGATACTTTACTTTCATTGATATTGTTATGTCTCACCACTCCGTCACGAAGCTTTATCACATGATCCGCCATATTTTTGATAGCCTCATTATGAGTAACCATAATGATCGTATTTCCGTATTTCTGATTAACATCCTCAATAAGCTTTAAGATTTCCTTCGAAGTGTTATAATCAAGAGCTCCAGTCGGTTCATCACACAGAAGTATGTCAGGATTTTTAACTATTGCCCGTCCTATAGATACTCTCTGCTGCTGACCACCGGACAGCTGATTTGGAAGTTTATGACGATGCTTATAAAGACCAAGGGTTTCAAGAAGCTCATCAATTTCAAGTGGATTATCCGACAGATAAGCACCAACCTCGATATTTTCTTTAACATTCAGATTTGGAATCAGGTTATACATCTGAAAAACATATCCCAGATGCTTACGTCGATACTGAGTAAGCCCCTTTTCTCCCATGTCCTCCAGCTTGTCACCATTTATGGAAATGTAACCTGAGTCAGGATTATCGATTCCTCCTATTATGTTCAGAAGTGTAGATTTTCCCGAACCTGAAGGTCCAAGTAACACGCAGAACTCGCCTTTTGCAACAGTAAAGTCCATTCCTCTTAAAACTTCCTGCCTGGACTCACCGCTTCCAAAACCTTTCTTAATGTTCACGATTTCAAGAAACTTTCTTTCCTCTTCTGACATGATATCCTCCTTTTCTATCACGACCCCTGTGACTCCTATAAGCTGACTCTATTTAAAAACATTCAATCATTTTTCATATGAATATCTATTCATATATTCATGTCAGCAAATATAATCCTTTTTTCTTTATCTGTCAACCCTTTTGTTATTAATTTTTTCAACAATCCATGAGTTTTTCCCAAAGACTATTTGTTTTCCCACAAAAGAAAAGAGACCTACCTGCAGCACATTAATACAAACCCACATAAAATGTGAATCTCTATTAATATGCTGCAAATAAGTCTCGCTAATTACTCATTAACCGAATTATCACTTGCTTTTCTTCCGGGAACTCAGTAACGAAAACAGAATTCCGGAAACCGCCGCAAAGATAATTGTGATGACGATTATATGAACAGACCTTTGTCTGCCAGCTACTCCCTCGTTCGCTTTTTTTAGGCTACCAAATATACTTTTGTTTGTCAACCCGCATTTTTTACAGCCGCTGATTCTATTCTTCAGGCAGCATTTCTTTCCTTTATTCCTGATTTCATTACTATCTTTATCACAACAGGTTGAACAGCGTTTCCTCTCCTTATACTTCTCTTTCTTACCACCCGGAATTCTTTCCTCTTTATACATGTATTTCCTGGCAATATCTATTCCAATCTTGTAAGGAAGTGGTCTCAACTCGGCATCAGCCTCCTTCAGTTTCTCCCTGATAGGAATACTCTGAGGACAGTGCTGCTCACATTTTCCACACTCGATACACTGCGTTGCAAA
>CACZOE010000143.1 GCA_902782695.1 uncultured Lachnospiraceae bacterium
CACTCGCCCCTATATTTTGTTTTATATGGAGATAATTATGATTTGGAAAAAAATATCTGTTGAAACAACTATACATGCTGTTGATCTGCTTTCTGAATTTCTTTCAGAACAGGGGGTTGAAGGTATAATGATAGAGGATAGTCAGCCGCTTTCAGAGGATGAAATAAAAGAGATGTTTGTTGATATTCCTCTTATGCCTGAGAGTGTTGATGAAAATGCTGTGGTTTCATTTTTCCTTGATAGTTCTTACAGTGATACTGAGATAGACAGGCTTGCAGAAAGTATAAGGAATGAACTTAAGAGACTCAGCGAATTTATCCCTGTAGGCAGTGGAAATATAGATATGTCAGAGACCAGCGATGATACAACCTGGAATGATAATTTTAAGAATTATTTTAAACCAATGAGACTCTACGACAATCTGGTGATTTTTCCCGTGTGGGAGCTTGATAATCCTGACCGGGATTTTATCTATAATGAAGACGATAAGATCATCAAGATTCAGTCCGTTATGGCATTTGGAACAGGAACTCACGAAACTACCAGGTTATGTCTTGGTATGTTAAAAAAATATATGAAAGATATGTCTTCAGTATGTGACAATATTTCAGTTTTTGATGTGGGTTGTGGTAGTGGAATTCTTTCAATTGCTGCAAGTTTTCTTGGGGCTGATTTTGTACATGGTCTTGATATTGATCCTCAGGCAGTTGAAGCAAGTAAAATAAATGCTGAAGCTAATGAACTGGGTGAGGATAAGGTGCTTTTCAGTTGTGGTAATCTTCTTGCCGGAAATATGATAGCTGAGAATTACATAGCTGATAAAGAAGCGATTGAAAAGGCAAGTCTTGGTTCCGGAGTATCTTCTGTAATGACTCCTGAAGAAGCTGCCAGAATGGTTGATATAGAAAATGGACAGGCTGATCCAGTTGAAAAAAGAAAATATGATATTATAGTTGCAAATATACTGGCTGATGTTATAATTCCTTTGTCATCAGTTGTTTCCGAATATATGAATGATGGTGGTATTTTTATATGTTCAGGAATTAGCGATACCAAAGTAGACAGTGTAAAAATAGCACTTATGGAAAATGGATTTAATATAATTGATGTTCAGCAGGAGAATGAGTGGTTTGCCATTGCTTCAGTGAGATAAGCGGAGTTTGTTATGCATAGATTTTATATTACTGATCTAAATGAATCTGAAAAAGAGGTTATCATTACCGGTTCTGATGTAAATCATATAGCTAATGTTCTCAGGCTATCTGTGGATGATGAAATAACAGTAAGCGACGGTTCTTCAAGGGATTATTTATGTAAGATTACGTCTATTGATCCAAAGAATGAATGTGCTGTTCACGCAGATATTATAGATATATTTGATTCTAATGCAGAACTTCCTGTGAAGATATATCTCTTTCAAGGAGTTCCCAAAGGTGATAAGCTGGAGACTGTTATCCAGAAAAATGTTGAACTGGGTGTCCATGAAATAATACCTGTAATGATGGAACGTACAGTTGTAAAAATAGATGATTCAAAGAAAGAAAAAAGAATCAAAAGATATAATGGTATCTCTGAAGCTGCTGCAAAGCAATCCGGAAGAGGGATTATCCCTGTTGTTAACTCTTATATGACCTTTAAACAGGCTCTTGATTATGCTTCGGATATGGACTGCTGCCTGGTTCCTTATGAATCAGCTGAAGGAATGGATTACAGCAGAAATGTATTTAAAGAACTGGCTGATAAGGGACGTCAGAGTAAAGGCATTAAAGCTGCTGTCTTTATTGGTCCGGAGGGTGGCTTTTCAGCATCAGAGATAGAAGCGCTTAAAGGTATAAATGCCAGGGTTGTTTCTCTTGGTCACAGAATACTCAGAACAGAAACTGCTGGTATGACTGTTATGTCTATTCTTAGTTTTTTGATGGATGATTGATATTAGAAAGGTTTTACATGGAAGCATATTTTGATAACTCAGCAACTACAAGGGTATATGATGAAGTCATAGATAAAATGATATATGCCATGAAGGAGGATTATGGCAATCCTTCATCCCTGCATCAGAAAGGTCTTGATGCAGAGCATCTGATAAACGAAGCTGTCAGCAGCATTAAAAATGTAATTAAATGTCTTCCTGAAGAGATAGTATTTACTTCAGGTGGTACAGAATCAAATAATATGGCTATTATCGGTACGGCTCTTGCTAAAAGAAGAAATGGAAAGCATATAATCGTTTCATCGGTCGAACATGCTTCAGTTTCTGCAGTTATGCAGTTTCTTATCCGTGAAGGGTATGAGGTGACGTATATACCAAGTGGTGCTGACGGGACAGCAAGTCCATCTGATTTTGCAGATGCTGTAAGAGATGATACCATTCTTGTATCCTGTATGCATATTAATAATGAGATTGGATCTATAATGCCTGTAACCGAAATAGGCAAGGCTGTAAAAGCAAAGAATAAAAACCTGTATTTTCATGTAGATGCTATTCAGTCGTTTGGAAAAATACCGGTTGTTCCGAAACAGTTAGGTGTTGATCTGCTTTCTGTATCAGGACATAAAATCCACGGTCCTAAAGGTTCCGGCTTTCTTTATATAAAGAAAGGAACTCTGGTCAGACCAATTATTTATGGTGGTGGACAACAAAAAAATATGAGGTCCGGTACAGAAAATGTTCCGGCTATTGCAGGTCTTGGGATTGCGGTAGAAAAAACCTTTGAGAATTTTGAAGAGAAGATAGCTCATATTACAAGTCTAAGGGACAGACTTATAGAAGGGATGACAGCCATAGAAGATGTATATTGTAATCTGTCAGGGGCTGACAAGCCTTCGGCTCCTCATATTGCAAGTATCAGCTTTACAGGTGTCAGGTCCGAAGTAATGCTTCATGCATTGGAGGATAAAGGTATATATGTATCTTCCGGTTCAGCATGTTCATCTAATAAAAGTAAAGAGTCTGCAGTTCTTTCTGCTATCGGTCTTGATAAGAGCAGAATCGAGTCAACTCTAAGATTTAGTTTTGGTGAGCAGAATACTATAGAAGAAGTTGACTATGCTATTGAAACTGTAAAAGAACTTCTTCCTATGCTTAGACATTATGTAAGAGGGTAGCGTTTATTATAGTGCTATAAATGCTTTTAAAAATATATAATAAATAGGAAAGAGATTGATATGGAAAAAGCAAAAATGTTTCTTGTAAGATATGCAGAAATAGGTACAAAGGGCAAAAACAGATATGTGTTTGAAGATATTCTTTGTAAGAGGATTCGAAGCAGACTTAAACCTCTCGGTGAATTTGATGTCAGGAGAGATTTTGGAAGAATATATATAGAAGCGCTTTCAGATTATGATTATGATGAGGCTGTTGAACGACTTACTAAGATATTTGGTATAGTTGGTCTTTGTCCTGTTACAGTTTCTGATGAGCTGACTTATGAGTCTATAAGAAAAGCGGTTATAGATCATTTTGAGTCAACATTTGCTGAGGATGGATTTGATTTTTCATTTAAGGTTCATACCAGACGTATCAATAAAGATTTTCCTATGAATTCCATGGAAATAGATATGGAAATAGGACATGATCTTCTTGAAAAATATGAGTCAGAGGGACTTCATGTTGATGTACATAAACCGGATATTATGGTAGAAGTAGAACTTCGAGGTGAGAAGGGCTATGTTTATTCAAAAATACTTCCGGGACCTGGAGGTCTTCCTGTTGGAACCAATGGAAAAGCTATGTCACTTCTTTCAGGAGGTATAGACAGTCCGGTTGCTACTTATATGGTGGCAAAGCGTGGAGTGGAAATGGAAGCAGTTTATTTTAATTCTCCTCCATATACTTCAGCAAGAGCACTTGAAAAGGTGCAGAAGCTGGGAACTATAGTAGCTCAGTATTCAGGACCAATTAAAATGTATGTAGTTAATTTTACTGACGTTCAGCTTGCTATCTATGATAACTGTCCTCATGATCAGCTCACCATAATTATGAAGAGATATTTCTTCAGAATGGCTGCTGATCTAGCTAAACGAGATGACTGCCAGGCTATAGTAACCGGTGAATCTATCGGTCAGGTTTCTTCTCAGACTATGCAGTCACTTGCTGTTATAGATGACGCTGTTGATACTCCGGTATTCAGACCTGTTATTGGAATGGATAAGCAGGAGATAGTAGAGTATTCACAGAAGATTGGTACATTTGAAACAAGTATTGAACCTTATGAAGACTGCTGTACAATATTTGTAGATAAACATCCCGTAACGAAACCAAAGCTTTATGCAATAGAAAAATCAGAAAAACGCTTAGAGGGAATAATAGAACCTCTTTACCAGAAAGCTCTTGAATCTGCAGAGGTAGTTATTCTTAAGTAAATCAATAAAATTGATAATAAGAAAAATAATAAAAAAAGTTCTTGCATTTTATTTCATAGTCTGTTATACTCACTTTCGTTGTGAAGATGGTCCGTTGGTCAAGCGGCTAAGACGCCGCCCTCTCACGGCGGAAACAGGGGTTCGATTCCCCTACGGACTAC
>CACZOE010000144.1 GCA_902782695.1 uncultured Lachnospiraceae bacterium
AAGGCTGTTACCATTGCCATAGCTCTGATGGGTATAGCATTCTTCGGAAGCGCTACCCTCTATGCCTACAACTTTAAACCGGACTATGATAACCCTGTACCACTTTACCTCAGACAGAACATAGTCTTTCTGTGGGTCACCGCAGTCATATGCTTCTTCATTCTCTTCTTTTTCTGGAAGATCATAAATGAGATAGGAAATGATAATTCCTTTTCCATGGAGAATGTAGAAAATTTCAAATGTATGGGAGCTTGTGGAGGTCTGATAATTGTTGAAAACATTATTCGAATTCTTATATGGCTGATCAGAGGAAGCATAGACTTCATACCTCTAACCTATACTCTTCTAAAGATTTTCGTATTTATAATATTTGTTATCCTGTGCATCGCTATGTCAAAGCTGGTTCAGAACGCATATGAGATCAAACAGGAAAACGAGCTTACTATATAGGAGGTGTCAGCATGATAATAGTAAATCTCGACGTTATGCTGGCAAAACGCAAGATGAAGGTTTCCGACCTGGCCGACAAGGTTGGAATCACGCTGGCTAACATATCTATACTAAAAAACGGTAAAGCAAAGGCTGTCCGACTGGAAACACTTGATAAAATATGTGATGTTCTGGATTGTCAGCCCGGAGACATATTGGAGTATAAGAGATAGATTTCCAGTATCCACTTCAAATACATATTTCCAGTATTTGGATACACTATCGATATAAATTATTCAGATATAATAATCTGATGCAATAATCAGATACACTATCAAGATGATAAATACACCAGGAGGAAATATCATGGATAACAAAAGTTTTAATGCTGGTCCTTCAACACCATCAAATTCAAACTCTTCCATACCAAATAATCCAAACCCATCAATGCCAATTAATCAAAATGCTTCAATGCCATATAATGGTGCTGCTATCCCCACTTATGCACAGAGGATTCAGAGCATGACAGCGGAAAGCACAGAGGTTCAGGATTTCAGGGAGAAAATGGCCAGGAAGCTGGGACCTGCTTCCCTTATATATGGAATCTTTTCAACCTTCTGTATATATAAGAATTTTACCGGCGTAACCATGCCATTCTTCGGCATCGCTACTCTAATATATATGGTGTACTGTCTGAAGCAGTACGATGTAAAGCTAAAAAGAACAGGCTGGTTCTACGGCGCAGCGCTTATTGGATTTTCAATTTCAAATTTTCTGACAGGAAGTATATTCTTTCACTTCTTTAATATGATAGGCATCATGCTGATGATATTTATCTATCTTCTGCATAATGTGTACGACGACAGCCGCTGGAACTTTTCAAAAACCTCAATGGCTATTATAGAGTCCTTCTTCTATTCCATCGGAACCCTTTCGGATTTTTCCAAGGATATGAAGGTACTTAAAACCAGACGCTCTGAAGCAAATGTATCCGAAGATAAAAACCATAACCTACGCTATGTGATCATCGGACTTCTCATATCTGTACCGCTTGTAGCAGTTATCCTTTTACTTCTGTCTCAGGCAGATATGATATTTAACGACATACTGACTAAGTATTTCAGATTCAAAATTAATTTCACAGACACCTTCGGAGTTATAGTTACATTTGCACTTCTATTCTTCGGCTCCTACTCAGTTCTCAGATTCTTCTCTAAAAAAGAACTGAAGGAAGAGGTAAATGTTAATAGGAACTTAGAGCCTGTTATCGCTATCACTATCCTCTCTGTAATATCTGTGATATACCTGGTATTCTCTGTCATTCAGATAGTATATCTGTTCATGGGCGGCATGAATCTCCCTGAGAAATACACCTACGCAGAGTATGCGAGAGAAGGTTTCTTCCAGCTGCTGGCAGTAAGCATCATAAACTTCCTTATGGTTCTGTTTATCAATAACCATTTCAAGGAAAGCATAGCTCTTAAGATACTTATGACTATTATTTCTGCCTGCACCTACATAATGATAGCTTCCAGCTGTATGAGAATGCTTCTCTACATCGATGCATATCTCCTTACCTTCCTGAGAATACTTGTTCTCTGGGCTCTGGCTGTTCTTGCTCTTCTTTTTGCTGCAGTGGTCGTTTCAATATATAAGCATGATTTCAATCTGTTTAAGTACAGCATTATCGTAGTAAGTGTATTATATCTGCTACTGAGCTTTGCTCATCCGGACTACATCATCGCTGATTATAATCTGGCTCACATAAATGGTAAGCCTCAGCATACAAATGCCGGCTGCGATTATGACTATCTTGAAAATCTATCTACAGACGCAGCTCCTGTTATTGCTGAATATAATGACGAGTGGGCCGACAGATACTTTAGTAACAACAAATACTTCTATGAAGGAAAAAGCATCAGGCAGTTAAATCTCTCCGGTTATACAGCGGAAATCCTTTCCAAAAACCGATAAAGACATAACTCTAAATACAGTATTTATAATAATATAAAACACAGTTTCCAAATGTAAAACGAAACTGAGTATCCAATAATACGAAAAGGCAGGTGCCACGCACCTGCCTCTTATATTTCTTCGCATCTTTATTGCTTCAACACTCCTCTACCAGCGGTTACACTTAAACCATAACATTAAGCGCACCCTTCAGGAGTCTCATCTCGATATGTGTTTCGTCGCCAATGTATTCACCATCAGCATGCAGTACCATAGGTCTGTCTGCATCAAATGTAAGAGTTTCCACATCCTTTAAAGTAAAGCCCTTCTTACCCTCATGCTTTGCCTTAGTAAGAACAGGAAGCATGATAAATGTTCTCCACTTCGGAATTCCTGACACAGCACAGATAGACAGGAGTCCATCGTCTCCCTTTGCATTAGGATTCATCGGTACACCACCGCCCTCTGCAAAGAAGTTCATGGCAGCCAGGAAAATGAGCTTATCGAAATGCTCTTCCTCTACCATATCTTTTTTTATACCGTCTGCTCCTGTTTCAGAAGTCTTCAGCTTTATCTTAACATCATAGGTTTCCATACTGAACAGAGTCGAAATGGTCAGGATTATATAGGATAAACTTCCCATACCAAATCTATTCAGAAATCTCTTGATCTTTGAGTCCAGATTTTTCTTGCAGACTATGGCGTCCAGACCTATACCGGAGCTGATACCGAAGTATCTCTTCTCACCATTTCCCTTTGTAACTTCACCGATATCGATATATTTCCCGGAAACTGATGACAGAAGTATATCCAGCGCTCTGTCTGTTTCCGTAGGAATAGAAAGACCTCTGGCAAAATCATTTCCCGAACCTGTGGGAATGATGCCGAAACGTATCTTTGAAAAATCCGTAATTCCATTAAGTACTTCATTTATGGTACCGTCGCCACCTACAACTACCAGCCTGATATCATCTTCATCCAGACTAGTAATCTTCTTTGCCAGTTCACCGGCATGTCCGGGATGCTTGGTCACATAAGCCTTGTACTCTATCCCCTTTTCATTAAGAAGAAAATGCACCTTATTCCAGGTTCTCTGAGCTTTTCCGCTTCCACCTGTATAATTTACTATAAAGTAATACATACCCCTTCTCCTTCTATTCATCTTTTACAGATAAAAATCAAGGTTGAATATCTTTCTAAGATGCATCATATACTCAGATATATTGTCAAAAGCCATTTTAAGTCTTTCTACAACAAATACATCAGGAAGCACTCCATCCTGATAAAACTTAGGGAAGATAGTATTCATCTCCTTAAGAGCCTCTAAGGATTCATTTTCTCTGAATTCCTTTAAAGCAGCTCCATACTCCTTTACAAGGTCATAAAATTCTGAATGTTTTACAGCCTGATTATCACATATTAATTTATAATAATAAGTAACACCTTCAGTATAACCCTTCTTTTCAGAATACTCCTCAACCGCCTTATTAATATCAAATAATTCATTTCCTGTTGCCATTACTAGTACCTCCTAAATAGCATTTATATTATTCTTCCTTTTTCTCAGAGTCTTTATCCGGCAGTACCGCATTTAGTATGATACCTGCCAGAGAACCGACTGCAAGTCCAGAAAGTGAAATTACTACATCCCCTATATGAAAGCTGATCGATCCTGCTGTGCTGTAGGTAATACCTATTGAAAGCACGAGAATGATTGCAGCTATGATTACATTTCTTGTCTTACTAAAATCTATCTGATTTTCTACTATATTTCTAACACCTACTGCTGATATCATACCATAAAGTACTAGTGAAATTCCACCCATAACCGGTGTAGGAATAGCCGCTATACACGCAGCTATCTTCGGAGAAAATGAAAATGCACAGGCAAAAACTGCTGCTATTCTGATAACACGTGGATCATATACCTTCGAAATAGAAAGTACTCCTGTGTTTTCTCCATAAGTTGTATTTGCTGGTGCTCCGAAAAGAGATGCTACTATGGTTGCAACACCATCACCTGTAAGTGTTCTGTGAAGACCTGGATCTTTTAAGAAATCCCTGTCAACTGTTGTAGCTATAGCAGAGATATCACCTATATGCTCTACTATGGTAGCAAGTGCTATTGGAACTATAGTTACTACAGATGAAATAACGAGCCTGCTGTCAGCATTTCCAAGTATGCTGAACACGGTGTCATTAAACTGAAATGGAAGACCTATCCAATGGGCCTGCATGATGGCATCAATGCTAGCCACACTGAAGAGTCTCATATTTTCCTGTCCGCCAATGGTCATGTACTCTACTCCATCAGCTCCTACGATAGTCTCTCCAAAAAGAAGAGCTATAAATATGGCTATTAGGCAGGAACCAACGACACCTATGATGATCGGAACGATTTTTATCATTCCCTTTCCTGATACATTACATATGATAACCAGCACAATGGCCACAAGTGCTATCAGCCAGTTGGTTGAACAGTTGTTCACGGCTGAATTTGACAGCGACAGACCGATACTTATAATGATAGGACCTGTAACTATCGGTGGAAAAAATCTCATTACCTTTTCAACACCAAAGGCCTTTATCAGAGCTGCCAGGATCAGATATATGACTCCTGCACAAGCGACTCCGAAACAGGCATATGGAAGCAGTTCCTTTTCTCCATTTGGAGCTATCGCTGCATAGCCTGCCAGGAAGGCAAATGATGATCCAAGGAATGCCGGAACCTTTCTTTTCGAGAAGAAATGGAACATCAGCGTTCCGAGTCCTGCAAACAGAAGTGTTGCTGAAACACTGAGACCTGTAAGCGCAGGTACGAGAACAGTTGCACCAAACATTGCAAACATGTGCTGAACACCGAGTAAAGTCATTCGAGGAATACCCAGCTCTCTGGCATCATAGATTGCCCCGTTATTAGCTGTCACATTTTTCTGATTATCACTCATAACCTAATCTCCACTTTTTTCAATTTTCTATAAACTCACCATATCTAATCATATGGCATGGAGGGTAAAAAGTAAACCTTATTTTTTGATAAGAATGTGAATAATAGTTTTTATTTACATTAATATGGATTTTATTTATAATTATATGTGGTTTTTAAGTAACTGTCCCATATATTGTAATATCTGGGACGAGGAAATACAATATTTAGGAGGTTTTATATGTTAGACAGAGCTGATCTAAAACAGAAGGGGATGTTTGCATTTAAGAGAAACTACTGGCCTTGTGTGGCTGTTGCTCTTATCATTGCATTAATTTCAGGCGGCGGAAGCAGCGGCGGCGGTCGTTCATTTTCCAACAGTCTCAGGAACAAAAAAATACTACCAGTACTGTACTGAATCCATCTAGCGACTCAGATGATTATAATTTTAATTTTGATTATGATTATGACAGCAATTCTGATAGTAATGATTTTAACTTTAGTTTTGATGATGAATCAAATCATGGCGATAATCCAGGTCCTACTCCACAGCAGAAAACAGGACTTTACGCACTCTTCGGTGCATTATCTATATTTGTCATAGGACTCATACTTGTCGTAGTAGCCATAAGCATATGCTTTACAGCATTTGTTACCAGTCCTCTGATAGTCGGATGTAGAAGGTACTTCAGTATCAATTCCTTTGAAAAACCTGATTTTGCAGAAGTTGGTTTCTCTTTCAAAAAGGGACGCTACATGAATATCGTAAAGGTTGAATTTCTGAAAAATCTTTTCATCGGATTATGGACACTGCTCTTTATCATTCCTGGAATTATAAAGGCTTATGAATACTACATGGTTGATTACATCCTTACAGAGGATCCTACTATCAACTACAAGGATGCTCTGGAGCAGAGTAAACAGATGATGGATGGATATAAATGGGCTACATTTGTACTTGAGCTTTCATTCATTGGCTGGATAATACTTTCAATCTTTACTTGTGGATTACTTAATATCTTCTACGTTAATCCATATATCCACGCTACAAACGCTGAGCTCTTCCTCTTCCTTAGAGATAAGAGATTTCCTGGTGCTAATCCTTATTATGTACCTAAGTTTGCTACAGCTTATGGCGGACCTGCTGTACCACCTATGAATCAGGGATATAACCCACAGGCTCAGAACTACGGACAGCCTGTACAGAACTTTGGTCAGCAGCCAAATCAGTACATGCCTCAGCAGCCTTCACAGAATTTCGGACAGCCTGCTGATCCATATGGACAACCACAGCAGCCTACTCAGGATCCTTACGGAGCACCTCAGCAGCCATCTGATCCTTATGGAATGCCACAGCAACCTACTCAGGATTCTTACGGAACACCTCAGCAGCCAGCTGATCCATACGGAATGCCACAGCAGCCTGCAGATCCATACGGACCTATAGGAGATGCCGGTTCAGCATCAGATACATCATCATCCGCTGAATCAAGCAGTGCAAATCCATCAATCGATCCTGATGGATACTACAATCAGTAAATATGTATTGAAAATTATTACTGAAAAATATCATTAAAAAATATTACTGATAATTAATACTGAATAATAAAAAATCAAGGACTATGCGACGAAATCAGTCACATAGTCCTTTAAGTTTTATATAGAGTCAATTTGAACTTTTTTCAAGTAAGAACTTATCTCAAGCTAAAATCGCTCTACCGAATTATATTTATTTTGTTCCGAATATACGGTCACCGGCATCTCCAAGTCCTGGACAGATATATGCATTTTCATTCAGACCTCTGTCTACATTTCCTACATATATCTCGATATCCGGATGTGCCTTTGCCAGTCTGTCGATACCCTCAGGAGCAGCTATGATACATAAAAATTTGATATGCTTTCCACCACTCTTCTTGATGAAGTCAACTGCTGCTACTGCTGAACCACCGGTTGCAAGCATTGGATCCAGAACTGCTATCATTCTCTGATCTATCGGATCAGGAAGCTTGCAATAATACTCATGTGGTTCATGTGTCTCAGGATCACGATAAAGTCCCACATGACCAACCTTTGCAGTTGGTACAAGGGCTGTGATACCATTTACCATTCCAAGTCCGGCACGAAGTATAGGAACTACTGCCAGCTTCTTACCATCGATCATTGGAGACATACATTTCTCTATAGGTGTCTCTACCTCCACATCCTTAAGAGGAAGGTCTCTGAAGGCTTCAAATGCCTCAAGCATTGCTATCTCTTCCACCAGCTTACGGAACTCATTTGTTCCCGTATTCTTATCCCTGAGAAGTGATATCTTGTGTTTAATAAGTGGATGCTCCATTACAATTACATTTGAATACTCTTTGTACATTTTCATCTCCTATCCGACGTGCAGAGCATGTCTATGTTATGTATTATTTTTTATAATAATGTAGGTGTCAAAGGCACCTTTTTTGAAAAATTAGGTTTATAAAAATCATTTAACAATTTGTTTTATAAATATATCTTGCGCACACCTTCT
>CACZOE010000145.1 GCA_902782695.1 uncultured Lachnospiraceae bacterium
CAGAAGACCTGTAAATGCATATCTGAAGAATTCTAAAGGTCTTGCAATCATGGGAGCTTATACATTTACATACATTTTAATGATAGTTTGCATAGGCTTACATATAGATGTGCCTGGATTTTTCGCTGAGGCATTTAGCATATCGTTACCATATTTTGTAGTCGCATGGGTGATGTTCCTCATTATCAGATATATGCCTGCAAATGGATTTGTTAAAGCGGGCTGCTGTATAGCTGCATTTGTTGTGACTTCTTATCTGGCAACACTTGCGATAGTACATTTCATGGTAAATAATGTGGAAACAGATGCTGTAGTAGTTTATTCACAGCCATCAATTCCATATTATCTTATCGGCATTGGAATCGGTGTGGTATTTGCGGTTATTGGTCTGTTAGTTGGAAAAAGTAGTGGAAAAAAGGAGGAAAATCAGTAATGAGAGGAATAAAAGGTTTAGTTGGAATTGCAGTGCTTGCTGCTTCGCTGCTGTGTATGAGTGGTTGTTCACTTGCCCTGAAGACTAATTACGTATATAAGGATGGAGATAAATATACAGCAGGTGACAGGGAAATCGCTGAAAAGATAGATACTATAGATGTTGACTATATGTCAGGAGAGATAGCTCTGGTAGGCAGTGCTGATGAAAAGGTGAGTATAAGAGAAACCTCGGAGAAACAGCTGGATGATAAGAGAAAGGTTCACACCTGGGTTGAAGGATCCACACTTCATGTCAGATACTGTGCATCTGCAAAGGGACTTGATCTGAATAAACTGAATAAGAAGCTTGAGATAACTGTTCCAAAGGAAGTAAAGTATTCAAATGTAAAGTTAAAGGTTTCTTCAGCTAATATAAATGTTGGTGGATTTGCCTCTGAAAATGTAAAAATAAATGCATCCTCCGGCGATGTAACAGCCAGTGTCGAGGCTGATAATATAAATATAGATGTTTCTTCAGGAGATGTGAATCTAAAACAGACCGGAAATAGTTCAGAAATCAAACTGGGTGCTTCTTCTGGAGATATAGAAGCAGATATGGATACTGTAGATAGCCTGAATGCATCTGCAAGTTCCGGAAAGTTAATGTTAAATGCTAAGAAGATCAAGGAACTCAGTACAATAACCTCAAGCGGAAGAAATGAATTCAAACTTTCTGAGGCTCCTGAAAAATCAGATATCAGTGCTTCTTCTGGTAATGTGACTATATATCTTCCTGAGGAACTTAACCTGACAGCTGATATAACCGTATCCAGCGGCAAGCTGTACTATGAACAGAAGTTTTCTAAGGATGGAAAGACTTATGTATGTGGAAATGGATCTGATAAGATGAAGATAAATACATCTTCTGGGGATATAGATATTAAGACTTTGGGTAAAGAGGATTAGGGGAATCCTGCTTCGCAGGGAAAATTATTTGCAGATATCTGAAAGTACATTCGAAAAGTACGTGCTTCGCACTTAATCGTCTGCTTCGCAGACACTTTTCTCATGAACTTTCAGAATCCTGCTTCGCAGGATTTAAATAAATAAAAACAGGGTTCTTTGATTGTAAACAATCACGAACCCTGTTTTATTCATTTATCTGCAAATAGTATTACTGTGGTCCTACATACTGTGAGCTGCCGAAGGCGAGTACTAGGTAGCCGACTATCGGAATCAAAATCAGTAATGCGATCATTCCGCCGCCACATCCAAATGCAGCTGAAAGCTTGATAGCCATAAGGATGAGGTAGATGATAGAACCTACACATGGTATAAGAATGATAAGGAATAACCAACCATTTCCTGTAGCAATCTGTGTAAGCCAGTATGCGTTCAGGAAAGGTACCCATGCGTACCAAGTAGTAACACCTGCTTTTTCAAAAATCTTCATGTATGCGATAGCTGATATTACATAAGATACAACGAATGAACCGATGTATGTTGGCATCATCTGTGCATACATATCCATGATTTGCTGTTGATCCATAATAGAATCCCCCTTTTGAAAAAAATATACGCTGTGCAAATTATATGCACAGAAACAAAAAATACGAGCATGATTATCGCACAGTTAGAAAACTGTGTCAAGATTTAATGAAAGTTAGAAAGATAATATCGCTCGGGGAGCGTATCGTGGTTCAAATTTAATGATAGTGCCCTTCATCGTAATCGTCGTATCCGTCGTGGTCATGGTCGGTCATGAATTCACGGCCGGTGATACGTTTACGCTGACGTTCTTCTTCAACCAGCTCAGAGAGCTGCTCTTTTGTCTCTTTGGAATTCTTTATGTTCTTTATCTCGAAGCATTTCATTGTCTTGTCTGAACTATCTATAACGATGGTTCCCATTCCGAAGATTCTCTGCATAAATGATCTCTTCAGGGAAATGTCAAGAATTCTGTAAAATCTTACTTCATCTTCTCTGATATTAAATACGCCGGATTTTACGAAAAGTCTCTCTTCATCATAGCTATAAACGGTGAAGCTCCATGGAAGACCACACCAGTTTCTTTTTCTCTGTTTAAATAGTAACTCGCCCATTATCTGCTCCTTTACATTTAAATTAAATAATTATATCCTTAATAAGTAGAAGGGTGTAATTAACACCACTACTAATTTACAATACAATGGAAATGTTTGCAATTAATAATTATAGGATTCTGGAAGGTGATGTCGAATGAAGAGATTTATCAAAGGAGTTTTATGTGTTTCAATTGCTTTATGTTTAACTGTTTTTAATATGGAGTTTTCGGTGAAGGTACACGCGGATAACGGGACGGGTGCTACCACGGAAACTACCACCGAAGTGACTACTGAACAGTCTGTGAAAAAACCAGCAAAGGAAAAAAAGCAGACAACTGATCAGGGAATTAAAATTCAGTTTGGTAAAAAGAAAAAATTTACTAAAAAGCTGAAGGGAAGTTTTGTAGAGAAGGATGGCAGGACTATATTTGTGCCTGCTGACAAGAAGACCTTTAAAGGAGGATTCTTTACAGTAGGAAAATATGTTTATCATTCAGATAAGAAGGGTGTGCTAGACAAGGGTTGGAAAAAAATCAAAGGACGTTATTATCATTTTGACAGAAAAACCGGACAGATGGCGAGGTCCGAGACTGTTGAGGAAGTAAAGATAGGGCGCCTGGGAACGGCAAAGGAAACAGCAAGTTCAGTTGCCAGAATCAACACTTACATTTCTGCCAGAAAAATAATGGAGAAGGTTACGAATCCGACTGACAGCAGAGAGGATAAGCTGTATAAATGCTTTAAGTGGGTGGAAAGCCTTCAGTATAAACAATACAGAACCTTTGCAAAAGCCTACGAGGAATTTGGGGATGACTGGGACGTGGTATTTGCAAACGATATTTTCGAAAACAAACAGGGATGCTGTGTATCTGAAGCAGCGGCATTTGCATTTCTTGCAAAGGAATGTGGTAGTGATGATGTCTACGTGTGCAGTGATTCCAGTCATGGCTGGGCTAGAATAGGTGACAGACTATATGATCCTCTGTTTGCTGAGTCCAAGAGCTTTGAGGCTAATTACAATGCGCCTTTCGCGGACTACCGAAGTAACGCAGCATACAAGAAAAAAATTTAAGATCAAATGTAAATGAATTTTAACGCATTAAAGCGATAACGCATTGACGCAAGCATGAATTTGATGTACTATTGAGTGGCGGGAATTACTGAGGCAATTCCCGCTATTGGTTATATTTGAATAAAATGTGGCAAAGGGACGGAGATACTTTGCCATTTAATTTGGGAGGATAATAAAATGCCAATTACAGAGTTGTTAGAGAGAAATGCAAGAGACTTCGGAGGGGATACAGCCCTTGTTGAGGTTAATCCGGCTATCACAGAGGTCAGAAGAGTGACCTGGAGAGAGTATGAGCTGATGGAACCAAATCCAAAGGCACCATACAGAAGAGAGATAACCTGGGGTGTATTTGATGAGAAGGCTAACCGTTTTGCAAATGTACTGCTCAGCAGGGGAATAAAGAAGAATGACAAGGTTGGAATACTTCTTATGAACTGCCTTGAGTGGCTTCCTATCTATTTTGGAATTCTGAAGACAGGAGCTCTTGCCGTTCCACTTAATTTCAGATATGACGCTGATGAGATAGAGTACTGCGTAGATCTGGCAGACGTGGACATACTGGTGTTCGGACCTGAATTCATTGGAAGAGTTGAAGAAATCGCTGAAAAGATTTCTAAAAACAGACTTCTTTTCTATGTAGGTGAGAACTGTCCTTCATTTGCTGAGGATTATAATGAGATGGTTGCAAATTCCAGCTCAGTTGCGCCTGGTATCGAGATAACAGATGACGACTATGGTGCTATATATTTCTCATCAGGAACTACGGGATTCCCTAAGGCTATACTTCATAAGCACCGCGCTCTTATGCATAGTGCCAGAGTTGAGCAGGCACATCACGGTCAGACAAAGGATGATGTGTTCCTTTGCATACCACCTCTTTATCATACAGGTGCGAAGATGCATTGGTTCGGCTCACTTATTTCAGGAGGAAAGGCTGTACTCCTCAAGGGTACAAAGCCTGAATATATACTTGATACTGTAAGCAGAGAAAAATGTACCATCGTGTGGCTGCTGGTTCCATGGGCTCAGGATCTTCTTATCGCCCTTGAAAGCGGCAAGCTGAATAAGGATGATTATGAACTGGATCAGTGGAGACTCATGCATATCGGAGCTCAGCCAGTTCCTGCAAGTCTTATCACCAGATGGAAGGAAGTATTCCCGAATCACGATTATGATACTAACTATGGTCTTTCAGAGTCCATCGGACCAGGATGCGTACATCTGGGCGTTGAGAATATCGACCATGTTGGAGCTATCGGAGTTCCAGGTTTTGGCTGGGAATGCAAGATATTAGATGAAAATGGTGATGTAGTAGATAAGAGTGACAGTGTTTCTGTTGGAGAACTCTGTGTTAAGGGACCTGGTGTCATGATCTGCTACTATAAAAATGAAGAAGCTACAAATGAGTGCCTGAAGGATGGCTGGCTCTATACAGGTGATATGGCTAAGTATGATGAGGACGGATTTATCTGGTTGGTAGACAGAAAGAAGGATGTTATTATCAGTGGTGGTGAGAACATTTATCCTGTTCAAATCGAGAGCTTCATCATGAAGAACAAGAAGGTTCAGGACGTTGCTGTAATCGGAACACCGGACGAAAGACTTGGTGAGATTTCAACTGCTATTATTCAGTTAAAAGAGGGCGAGACCTGTACTGAGGAGGAGATGAACAACTTCTGCCTCGAGCTTCCTCGTTATAAGAGACCGCGTCAGATCATATTTGCAGAAGTACCAAGAAATGCAACAGGTAAGATTGAAAAACCTGCTCTTAGAGAGAAATATGGTGCGACAAATCTGGTGGACAGAGAGAACAAGAGATAGGTTGTCTGCCATATAGTTAAAAATACATCAGAATAAAACAGAATGACCAGGATGGATATTTGTGCATAATTATACTCCCCACGCTTGCAAAGCAAGGTTCTTCGTGAGGATAAAACCGAAACTTTGTGGAGAATTCACAAAATTTATATAAAATGCACAAAAAGGCTTTACGTTTTTGTCAAATTGTACTATAATAAGTCTCAGTTAGGAAGGTATTTGTGGGTGTACCTTAAAAATAGAACGGATAGAGAGAGCCTGTTAGACTTTTGTTTTGGGGAAGGAAGTCTGACAGGCTCTTTCACGTATGTCATATGTATGCATTGTTCTGTTATTCTGTGTTTTTCCGGTACTGTATAAAACATCAGTTATAAATAAGTTTCCGGATAATGAGACATGTGAAGACTTTAAATACTAAATAAAATGAATACTTGATTTATTAATAATTGGATATAGATTTAGATATGAATGATATAGATAGAGAAGACACATTTTTTGACGAATACGACCATAGAAACGGATATAGAGAAGATCGTAGACGATATGAAAGAAATGATCGCAGGCGTACAGTCCGTAGACAGATTGCTATGCTCTGGGGATTTTTCGGACTGATCGTTATAGGCACGATTGCAGCTCTGGTTTACGGTTATAAGTTGAAGCATAAAGCGACTCCACTTAATACTTCAGAGATAGTAAATAGCCAGATTCCGTTTGATGCAGACAGGTCTGTCAGAGATGCTATAGAAGAAAATTACATAAGATACCTGAACATGGCTTATATATTGATCGGAAAGTATCCTGACTGCGAACTGATAAAAATAAGCGCAAATGTCGAAAGAAACGATTATAAGTGGAGCGAGGATTTCTATGTTGCAGAGGGAAAGCTCTACTATAATTACTACAAGGATGGCGAGGCACTTGGAAAGCCTGGAATAGATGTATCAGAGTTTCAGAAACAGATAGACTGGGAGAGGGTACGTGCTACAGGAATGCAGACAGCCATGATCCGTGTGGGATATCGTGGATACGGCTCCGGCAAAATAAACGCAGATGCCCTTTATGAGCAGAATATAAATGGAGCCATTGAAGTCGGAATGGAGACAGGAATATATTTCTTCTCTTCTGCAATAAATCGTGAAGAAGGAATCGAAGAAGCAAATTACTGTCTGGAAAAAGTGGCAGGTAAAGATATAAAACTTCCAATCGTTATAGATACAGAATACGTATATGAAGACGACTCAGCCAGAACAAATAACATATCCGTAGAAGACAGAACCGCGGCAGTTGTAGGCTTTTGCGAGACCATAGAAGCAGCAGGCTATACACCAATGATATATGCCAGCCGTGATCAGTTCATCAGATATCTCGATATAGATCAGATAGGAAAGTGGCAGTTCTGGTTAGCTGCCTACGATACACCCGTATTCCCATACCACACCGAAGGCTACCAATACTCCCCTTACGGCCTGGTAGACGGCATCGAAACCCAGGTAGACTTAAACGTGTGGATGAAGTAACTATTCGCTGAAAAAAACAGAAGGATACCCAGTGCGTGCTTGCACGCTGAGGGGTATCCTTCTGTTTTTTTAGTCACTGCGAATTAGCTGTCGATTGCGCAGCAATCGATAGTCCGAACGGAGTGAGGATGCATTCTGCGAAGCAGAATCAAGCCTTCTAAGGCTTGCATATCACGAAGTGATATGGCACGCAGGGACGCTAGAGCACGAAGTGCGGACGTCCCGAATGGGCTTTTAGCGAATCTACCTCTCCATCTTCCAAATTTCTGCCGAATATGGTTTCAGCTCGGAACCACCTCCGAAGTCATGAAGTGTTCCTGTTATCAGTTCGTCTGCCTGACCACAGCCGGCATCAAAATGTGCTGTGTAAGGCTGGTCAGATGCATTTATCGCAACCAGAATTCTTTCATTATCTGTTTTACGTTCAAATATACATTGATGATTTGTGAGGACAACGCTGCGGAAGCTTCCGTAGTTCAGTGCCTCGCTGTTTTTCTTTATTTCTGCCAGTTTTGCTATAAAGTCTGTGAGCTCATTCCACTGAGGTTCATCAAAGCAAGCACGGAGTGCAGGATCACCTTCCTCCTTACGGGCCTGGGCACCCCATTCACTTCCGTAGTATACACATGGGAAGCCAGGCATTCCGAAGGCCAGAGCGTAGATGAGTGGCAGATGATTTTTATTTGTCAGATTACTTGCAATTCTTGTTACATCATGGTTATCAACGAAGGACATGAGATGCATTTCCTTGTAACGACACCACTGTTCAGGTCCGAACTGCTGCATGAGAGAGTGGATTATCTCAAACATATTCATAGAATTGAAGCTTGAGAATAGTCCCTTGTAGCAGGCGTAATTAGTACAGCTGTCAAGCATTCCAGGTCCTACGAACATAGCATAGTCGCCGTGAAGAAGCTCTCCCAGAAGAAGGAATTCATCCTTGAGTCCCAGTGTATATTCCTTCAGGTTATGTATGAAGCCTCTGTCGAGACAGTAGGCAACATCAAGTCTCAGACCATCTATATCAAAATAGTCAACCCAGTATTTTACCTTGTCAAATATATGATCCACAACAGCTGGATTCTGAAGATTCAGTTTAACCAGATCGAAATTGCCTTCCCAGCCTTCATACCAGAAACCGTCATTATAGTGTGAATTTCCATCGAATGATATATGGAACCAGTCCTTATATGGTGAATCCCATTTTTTCTCCAGAACATCCTGAAAAGCCCAGAAGCCTCTTCCTACATGATTAAATACACCATCAAGAACTACCTTGATACCTGCTTCATGCAGAGCGTCCACAACCTTTTTGAAATCCTCATTTGTACCCAGTCTCTTATCAATCAGACCATAGTCACGGGTATTGTATCCATGAGTATCAGATTCGAAAACTGGTGAAAAATATATCGCATTTGCACCAAGCTTCTGAATGTGAGGTATCCAGTCAATGACCTTCAGGATGCGGGATGTGAGTATACCGTCATTTTCATAAGGCGCCCCTGTAAATCCCAGTGGATAGATTTGATAAAATACTGATTGTTCGTACCACATAGTTGTCTCTCCTATTCTTTGTTTTGTAATTTCTTTTCGGCCATGCTGTATACGGCGCTTATTACGAAGCAAAGTACACCGCTTATAAAGAAGCTGAGTGCATGACCGGCTGTGTTTTCATAAGTTATATCTACCATTACCAGCTTCAGTGTACATATCATGGATACGACAAGCCCATAGATTCTGAGACTCTTGATATCCATAAGAAATCCCATGACGATAAATGCTATAGCCAGTACAAATGCACTGATGCTGAGTATATAGTTAGCTGCGTCGTAGGATGACAGAATAACCATAACAAGTACTGTGAATTTAATTCCCACGTAGACAGGACGCATAGAATCCTCTTTCTTGAGCAGATTAAGTGAGTTGATACAGAAGAGTCCGACACCAGCAAGTGATGCCAGAAAATGTACAACTTCATGATTGGCTTCCGTAATTAAGTATAATGAATAAATCATAAGAAGGGCATTCACTATGTTACTTATTATCATGAAGGAAGTTTCTTCTTCGTGAGTGAGCCAGCATTTTCCATATGGACTGAGCTTTGCAACCAGATTTATGATACCCATAATCAAGAGCAGAGCTATCATAGTATATTCATGATACCAAATATACTCGCTCATAAGATATGCTACACATATAGGGATATATATCATAAACAGAACATATGATACTCCCTTAATGGCTTCACTATACAGGCTTCGCTTGATCATCATAAAAACTGAGATCATGATGAAGCAGGCAAGTGGAAGTATGATATAGGAAGCAAGCTCAAGGGTTATGGATAGTGTTAGTATGCCAAAAGCTGCCAGTCCTTTTATCAGTGAGATACGTTCTTCCTTTATAAATCCATAGATAATGAGAGGGATTGCTAAGAGTCCGACTCCTACATTTACCTTCAAAGCATGTACATTGAATATGCAGACAGTAGCAGCGATAAGCTCCAGAATCTGCCATATCTCCATCATTATCGGAAATGTATCTGATGTAATTTTCTCTGCCCAGGTCTGCTTGATGAATTCAAGTCCACAGTAAATGGCTATGGTTGTTATCAGGATAGTGATCCATGCTGCTGTATCATTTGAAATCAGCAGATATAAACATCCGAACAGAATTATATTTGCAAGGATACTAAATACTGGCATGTATGTTGTGTTCGAATCATTTAGTCTCGCAGTATATAGAACCATGATGCCTATGCAAAATGCGATAACAAGCACCAGAGAAACACTTACATATAGACTGCCGGATTCATTTTGTATCAGCGTGTTGTCAGCAATGCTAAGGGACATGGCGCTGATAAGTGCAAATACACCATGTATTATCAGAGATTTTTCATCCTGAATCCTGAGACCAAGAAATGCAGTTATTCCGATGATGGAATAAATAGTGAGAACCATTATCATTGTGCCATCACTTCTCTCGGCACACATTGCGCATCCAAATATGATGGATACCAGGATTCCGACCTCTCCGATTACTTCGAAAAGTCTTTGTTTATATCTCGAAAGTACGAGAACACCTGCTGCCCAGATAAGAATGAGCAGGTACAGGACGAGGTCATTTATTATGTGGAAATACGCGTTACACATAAATAGCGATATGTAGACGGCGCCCACACCACAGGCCGATAGAGAAAGGAAAAATGTACTTTTTCTTTCTTTGCGGAACCACATGACGAGTCCGAAGGCTGTTATGCCAAGACTCACCGTAAGCATCAGTATGACCTTAATATTATCCGTAAGAAGCGGAACCATGAGTACCGCAAAAAGGATGAAGCTTATAAAGATCAGCACTGAGGCTGCTATTCCCATTATATTTTTACCAAGGAGTTCCTCGGGATTAAACTTCTTCTGAAGTGGTTCAGCCGGAGTCTCATCAGAACTCCAGGTTGATGTACCAGGCTGCTGGTACGAAAGATTCGAATTCGGTCTGCCGGACTGCATGTTCGCCGGGTTTCCAGCAAGAGCACCAGGCTGCATGTTTGCAGGGTATCCGGCAGGAGCACCGGGCTGCATGTTCGCAGGGTATCCGGCAGGAACACCAGGCTGCATGTTCGCAAGGTTTCCGTCAAATGCACCAGGCTGACTGTACGGATAAGGCGCATCCGGGTTGACAGGCGGATTGTACGAAGGTGGTACATCCGACATGCCAGGCGGATTGTACGGATAAAGCGCATCCGGGTTGATTGGCTGCTTATTTGCAGGGTGTCCGGCAGCGACACCAGGCTGCATGTTCGCAGAGTATCCGGCAGCGGCACCAGGCTGCATGTTCGCAGGATGTCCTGCAGGAGTACCGGCCTGGTAATTCGCAGGATTTCTATATGGAGACGTAGCCTGCGTACCTGAAAAACTGTCCCTGTTTTTTCCATAGCGCTGCTCCCATTCCATTGGAGCTTTTTCTTTTTTGGAAGACGTAGCCTGCGCCTGCGCAGTCTGCTGCGACATTTGCTGAGACTGATGAAACTTCTGCTCTGTGGACTGCTCCTGCATCAGATTCTGCGTAGTTGTCTGATTCTGGAACTGCGCCTCAGCCTGCATATTTGCCTGTGCCTGAGTTTGCATCTGATTTTGAGATTCAGCCTGGAGCTGACCAGCCCGAATCTTCTCAAGTTCCGCCTCCATGCTGCTGATCTGAGAACTCAGAGTCAGAAGCATATGCTTACTTTGTCTTAATTCATTTTCCAGACGTTCGATATCTGACATAATAATCCCTCTATATACTTAAAAACATGGGTTCCAAACCCGCCATCACTAGTTTCTAAGTATACCTTAATTGATACTAAGTGTCAAAACCGGGCTTGATTTTATGGACTATTGTTTTAATGAATCAGGATGGAAAAAATTGGGGGAAAGAATGTTGAAGCGAGGGTGTGTTGAAGTGAGAACGTTTTGGGTGGTACTCCTTGAGCGAAAGAAAGACAAGGTTTATAATCTTATGGGATTCTTGGCATATAATCTTATGGAACTCTCGGAGTGGATTTTCGGAGTAGACTTCCGGATTAAGGTATAGAATCAAGTTTTAGAATTAGAATCGTGGATAAAATTCTTGGATAAGAGTTTTGGATTAAGTTATAGAGTTAAGCTCTAGAATCAGAATCTCGGATTAAGTTCGTGAATTGAAATCTCAGATTAAACTCTTGGATTATACTGTATAATAGTTTGGATATATTATTAAATTAAGGAGTATAAAAATCTATGAATTATAAGATAAGGCTGATCACACCGGATGACGTAAATGAAGTTGCGGAAATGATACAAAAGACAATAAGAATCTCAAATAGTAAGGACTATCCAGCAGACCTGATAGAAGCGATGGTAGATGCTCATTCACCTGAGTTTATTTTAAGAAGATCAGGGTGGACACATTTTTATGTGGCACTTGATGGAGAAACTATTATCGGATGTGGTGCGATTGGTCCTTATTGGGACAGCGAGACGGAAAGCAGTCTGTTTACAATCTTTGTACTGCCAGAGTATCAGAAGTCCGGTGTGGGACGCTTTATCGTAGAAACCCTTGAAAAAGATGAGTATTTCCTTCGAGCAAACAGAATCGAAATACCTGCGTCAATAACTGGAGCGCCATTCTATCAAAAAATGGGATACGGTTTTAAAAACGGAATCAGCGAACCAGATAACGAACGTATTATCAGAATGGAAAAGAGACGGTAATTCAAATCAAACTGAATCAAATTGCCAAGAGGCTCATATTTTATATTGGAATTGGTACCAGCCAAACTGAAAAGACGGGGTGGCAACAATATCAGAAGAATGTGCGGAAATTGATGCCAAGGTTCCTGGAATCAAGCTCCTGTGAGTTTTTTTGTGTCCATCTAAGCTGACTTCTACCTGTCTTCTATGATAACTATTTCCAGCCCCATCAATAATAACTTTTCC
>CACZOE010000146.1 GCA_902782695.1 uncultured Lachnospiraceae bacterium
AATCCGTATGTCATATGGTGTCAAAAGGTACTTTTGACACCCACATCATTATATAACAACTTGAAGTTTTTTGGTGAAAAATCCGCATCAAGATTTACTTGAAATACTCAGGATAAACCTGCTTAGCCATCTCGATCATTGCATCAGCTACGTGGTTGTTTGGCTGGTTGCTTGCATCAGCATCGATGTAGTAAACAGCACCATTCTTGATGGCATTTACATTTTCCCATCCCTCAGCTGACTTGATAGCACCAACAGCATCATCCACATAATTTACATTTGTAACGATAACATCAGGATTCATAGCGATAGCCTCTTCCTCAGAAATGCTGATCCATCCCTCCTGGTCACCTGTTACATTTTCTGCACCGATAGATGTGATCATCTCATCGAGATATGTACCCTTACCAAATGTATAGATTGAAGGGTAGTCTGCACTAGGAAGTGAAATCTCGAAGAGAATCTTTTTCTTTTCTGTAATGTCAGCAGCAGTAGTTTTTACTGACTCTATCTGTGCTCTGAAGTCAGCTATAAGCTCACCTGCTTTTTCTTCCTCATTTACAGCAGAACCGATGAACTCAAGGTCAGCGATTATATCTTCGAATGATGTACTTGATGGGATGTCAGCTACGCATATACCTGCATCACGTGCCGGCTTATATACATCTTCACCACCAACGTTGCTCATGCCTGAAGTGAAAATGATGTCTGGCTCAAGAGCTACAAGAGCTTCGTTGTCAGGAGCCATCATATCGAACTGCTGAACTGCGTCTGAAAGAGAAGCAGTATATGCATAAGAGTTTGTATCGATTGCGATTATTTTATCAGCAAGACCAAGGTCGATAAGGAATCTTGTAGTAGAAGGAGCCATTGAAATGATCTTATCTACATTTTCAGGGATAACGATATCGTTGCCTGAACGGTCCTGTGTAGCAGTTCCTTCAACTACAGCTGCCTCAGTTTCAGGTTCTGACTCTGATGCGGTTTCAGTCTCTACTTCAGTCTGAACAGCCTCAGTAGTTGCCTCTGTAACAGCCTCTGTTGTAGCTTCTGAGCTCTGTCCACAACCTGTTATAAGGGAAAGTGCCATAACAGAGCAAAGTGTAAGTGCCATAAATCTTTTCTTCATAATTTTATCTCCTTGAATTTTGTGTTTTCACTTATGTTTATAACATAAAAGTGATTATATGGTAGAAGCGATTTTGAGATTATGATACAATGTCTGTGGTTTGGGGTAAATCGTATCTGATGCTCAGTTTATAGTCGCTTCGACAACGAAACATAATAGCACAGTGAGATAAATGTGTCAAAAAAACTAGTGAATTAATGGGCGTTTCAGATTATTTGACGGGCGTTTCTAATGCTTCGATGGACTGTTCTAATGAATTAATGAAGTATAATTGTTTGAAGTTTATGTTCTTAGAAGGGATATACAATGATTGATATAAATAAAAATGAAGTAATAAGGTATCTGGGATATCGAGGTATCACCAAGCCCGACGAACATCTGAACCAGATGATAGATGAATGTATAAAAGAAATGCAGGAGAAAGTATCTCCAAGGAAAGTATATACAACATTTCCAATTTTATGGGAGTCGAGTGCTGAGGAAGGTCATACTGAGCTAGATGGGAACCATGTAGATGCGGTAGATTCCGCAAATACAGACGATACTACAGTTAATGAAGATGCAGAAGGTGCAGAAAGTAATGAGGGAGAAGTAAGTGCTGTTAATGTAGCGAATACAGACTCCTCATATAAGAAATGCAGTTTTGCAGGAATAGGAGTCTCTTCAGGCAACCTCCTAAAGAATCTCAAAGGATGCAGCGAGATAGTGCTTTTAGCAGTTACTTTGGGACCGGTTCCTGACATGCTGGTACGTCGCTCTGAAGTAAGAGATATCATGAGAGCATACACCTATCAGGCTGTTGGAGCAGCTATGGTTGAAGCCTGGTGTGATGAAGTAAATGATATGATCATAGAAGAGGCCGGTAAGAGAGGACTCTATGCAAGACCGAGATTTTCTCCTGGATACGGAGACTTTCCTTTGGAGGTTCAGAAGGATTTCGAGAAGATTCTCGACATGCCTAAAAGTATAGGAGTAACACTTTCTGATAGTCTGCTGATGACACCGACCAAGTCTATTACTGCTGTTATAGGACTTTCCGAGACTGACGCCGATTGTCATAAAGGTGGCTGCGAAGTATGTAGTATGCATGAGACGTGCGAGTTTTCACGATAGAATAATTTGAGAGCTTAGCATCCTCTAGGGGACCCGCACCGAACGGGAGTGATGTCCTCTCAGACAAACAACTCGTGACAGCGAAGCAAAATGAATCTAGGAAATATATATAAAGAAAAAAGGTACGAATATGAAGAAAGATTTACGAGAAAAACTAGGAAAAGAATGGCTCTTCTGCGATGGAGGTATGGGAACCTTCCTGCAGGAGCGAGGTCTTAAGGGTGGAGAACTTCCAGAGAGATGGAACCTCACGCATCCCGATATAATAACAGAACTGTTCGAGAGCTATCTAAAGGCCGGAGCAGACATATTTAACACCAACTCATTTGGTCTGAATTCCCTGAAATATCCTGGTGAAGTTGCTGAGATAATGAAGGCCTCCGTTGAGCTAGCCAAGCAGGCTCGCATAAATACCGGTAGAGAAGATGCATATATCGCCATCGATATCGGTCCTACAGGTAAACTGCTTGAGCCAATGGGTGACCTGAGCTTCGACAGGGCAGTAGAACTCTTTGCTGAAACCATAAAAGCCGGCGCTGAAGCTGGTGGCGACCTGGTTCTTATCGAGACCATGAGCGACAGCTATGAAGCAAAGGCTGCAATACTTGCTGCCAAAGAAAATACTGACCAGCCGGTAATCGTAACTACTATATATGATGAAAAAGGAAAGCTTCTCACAGGTGGTACCGTTGATTCAACCGTTGCTATGCTGGAGGGACTTGGTGTAGATGCCCTGGGTATCAACTGCGGTCTCGGACCAGACCTTATGATTCCTATGGTTCAACGTATGATAGAAGTGGCTTCCGTTCCTATTGTGGTAAATCCAAATGCCGGACTTCCTCGTACTGAAAACGGTCAGACTGTATTTGATGTTGGTCCAGAGGACTTCTCCGATATAATGAGCAAAATCGCTGAAATGGGCGTTCAGGTTCTGGGGGGCTGCTGTGGTACAACACCTGAGCATATTCGCCAGACTATAGAGAAGGTACGCCCAATGAAATTTATTCCAAATACTCCAAAGGACTATACTGTTGTGACTTCCTTCTGTCAGGCGGTTACCGTTGATAAAAAGCCTATTATTATAGGAGAGAGAATAAATCCTACAGGGAAGAAGCGTTTCAAACAGGCGCTCCGTGATAATGATATAGACTACATCCTGTCTCAGGGACTTGAGCAGGAGGATGCCGGTGCAGATATCCTGGATGTAAATGTAGGACTTCCGGAGATTGATGAGCCTGCCATGATGCGTGAAGTGGTAACACGTCTTCAGGGAGTTACGGGGTTGCCGCTCCAGCTGGATACCACAGATATCGAAGCCCTGGAAATGGGACTCAGATATTATAATGGTAAGGCTATGATCAACTCTGTTAATGGTAAGCAGGAAGTTATAAAAGCTGTTATGCCGCTGGTTAAAAAGTACGGTGGTGTTTTGGTTGGTCTTGCCCTTGATGAAGATGGAATTCCTGAAACTGCAGATGGCAGAATCAAGGTGGCAGAGAAGATATACAGGGCAGCTGATGAGTATGGAATCCCTAGAAAGGATATCGTAATCGATGGACTTTGTATGACTATTTCATCAGATTCTTCTTCAGCCGTGACTACTCTTGAAACCCTTAGAAGGATCAGAGATGAATACCATGGTCACAGCATCCTTGGCGTGTCAAATATTTCCTTCGGACTTCCACAGCGTCAGATAATAAATTCCTATTTTCTGACCATGGCGATGGACAGTGGTCTGAGTTTTGCCATAATGAATCCGAATAATGAGCAGATGATGGCAGCCTATAGAGCCTTTGTGGCGTTGTCAGACCTGGATCCTCAGTGTATGAATTATATAGAAGCTTATGCAAATGCAAGCGTTTCGGTTATCTCTTCCGGAAATGCACCAGCAGCGGCAGGTGCTGCACAGGGAACAGGTGCTTCGGGTTCAGCGGAAGGCGCTGCAACCACCGGTTCAAAGCTTTCAAATGCAATAGAACGTGGAATGGTTGGTGTGGCTGAAAGTGCCATGAAGGAAGAAATCCAGACAAGAGATGCTCTGGAGGTTATAAATGATGAACTGATTCCTGCCCTTGATAAGGTTGGAAAAGGCTTTGAGAAAGGTACAGTATTCCTTCCTCAGCTGCTTATGAGTGCCGATGCGGCAAAGGCTGCATTTGAAGTGGTTAAAACTGCCATGGCAGGAAAACCTCGTGAACTGAAGGGTAAGGTTATAATAGCCACCGTTAAGGGTGATATCCACGATATCGGTAAAAATATAGTCAAGGTAATGCTTGAAAATTATGGTTATGATGTAATCGACCTGGGTAAGGATGTTCCACCGGAAGTGATCGTGGACAGGGCTATTCAGGATGACGTAAAGCTGGTGGGACTCAGTGCTCTGATGACTACAACAGTTGTCAGTATGGAAGATACCATCAAACTTCTTAGAGAGAAAAAGCCTGATACCAAAGTAGTGGTAGGTGGCGCTGTTATGACACAGGAATATGCAGATGCCATAGGAGCAGACTGCTACGCAAAGGACGCCATGGCTACTGTACGTTATGCTGATGAGGTGTTTTCAAACTGACAGTAAGGTGTATTACTTGGCTGACAAATATGAATCAGATGTCATAAGTATGACAACAGAAGTAAAATAATAAAAGAAATAAGGACGGTTCATCTTAAACATCCAGATTTAATTGCCGGGTGTTACAGACAAGCCGTCCTTTTTGGTTTGTGTTATATGACAGAGTGATTACTCATATATCACTTATAAGAATTATTGTTTTTATTTCATTCCAATTATTTTGAAATAGCAGCGAATCCAAGTTTGATATCTTCGATGATGTCATCTACATTTTCAAGACCAACTGAGAAGCGGATCATTCCACCTTCGATTCCTGCGGCAACAAGCTGCTCATCTGTGAGCTGTCTGTGTGTCTCACTTGCTGGGTGAAGTACGCAGGTACGTATATCAGCTACGTGAACTTCGTTAGAAGCAAGCTTCAGTGAATTCATGAATTTCATAGCTGCTTCACGACCACCCTTAATTACGAAGGAGATAACACCACTTGACTTACCACCGAGATACTTCTTGCAGAGCTCATAATTAGGATCTGACTCAAGTGCAGGATAAGTGATTGACTCGATATATTCACTGCCTTCAAGGAATTTAGCAACCTTGATTGCATTCTGGTAATACTGCTCCATACGGATGTGCATTGTCTCAAGACCAAGGTTGAGAAGGAATGCAGAATGTGCAGCAGGGTAGCAGCCAAAGTCTCTCATAAGCTGCATACGAGCCTTAAGGATATAAGCCATCTTTCCATATGTCTTTACATAGGAGATTCCATGATAACTCTCGTCTGGTTCAACCAGCTCAGGGAATTTACCATTTGTCCAGTCAAATTTACCACTGTCTACGATGATACCGCCACCCTGAACAGCATGTCCGTCCATGTACTTAGTTGTTGAATGAACAACGATATCAGCACCAAATTCAAATGGTTTACATAAAATAGGTGTGGCAAATGTATTATCAATGATAAGAGGTACTCCAAACTCATGTGCTAGATTTGCAAATCTCTCTATATCGAATACCTTAAGTGCTGGATTTGCGATAGTCTCACCAAATACACATTTTGTATTTTCTTTAAATGCAGCTCTGATCTCGTCATCAGTTGCATCCTGGCTTACGAAGATACATTCGATTCCCAGCTTCTTCAGTGTGAAAGCGAAAAGATTTACAGTTCCACCGTAGATCTCTGGTACAGAGATAATGCTGTCACCGGCCTGTGCTATATTTAAGATAGAAAGAAGAGAAGCTGCCTGACCTGAAGATGTAGCCATAGCTCCGACACCACCTTCTAACTGGTTGATCTTTTCCTCAACAGCCATAACTGTAGGATTTGCAAATCTTGAGTAGATGAGAGCCTTTGTAGGATCATCAAATACAGCAGCGATTTCCTCTGTTGAATCAAATCTGTAGGTAGTACTCTGAACGATAGGAAGAACTCTTGGTTCAGTGTTCTTTGGTGAATAACCTGCATGCAGGCATAATGTTTCGTCTTTCATGACTTGT
>CACZOE010000147.1 GCA_902782695.1 uncultured Lachnospiraceae bacterium
AGACCGCTACTTATTCTATCATCATTTCTATGTTTCTGCAAGTTTCTTTTCGATGGCTTTGATCACTATCTTTAGTGCTTTGATTCTTGCGTATTTCTTGTCGTTTGACTCGAGTACATGCCATGGTGCGAAGGATGTATTTGTCTTCTGTAGCATCTCGTCGACAGCTCCTTCGTAGAGGTCCCACTTCTCTCTGTTACGCCAGTCTTCGTCAGTTATCTTCCACTGTTTTTCCGGTGTATTCTGACGGTCGGTGAAACGTGCCAGCTGTGTATCTTTATCTATCTGAACCCAGAACTTGATGATGACCGCATTCCAGTCAGCCAGTTCTTTCTCGAATTCATTTATCTCGTTATATGCACGCTGCCAGTCGTTTTCTGAACAGAAGCCTTCCAGACGTTCTACCATCACTCTTCCATACCAGGTTCTGTCAAATATAGCTATATGACCGTCCTTTGGAAGTCTGTTCCAGAATCTCCACAGATAATGTCTCGCCTTCTCAGCCGGCTCCGGACTAGCTATCGGATGCACCTCATAACCTCTCGGATCTAGCGCTGCCGCTATACGTTTGATATTTCCGCCCTTGCCTGCAGCGTCCCAGCCTTCATAAGCTATGATTACCGGAATCTTCTTATGATAGAGCTCATTATGAAGCTCGGAGAGTCTCTTCTGAAGACTGTCTAGTTCTTTCTTATACTCTTCGTCAGATATAGTCTTATCCAGCGATATATCCGCAAGCTTCGGAATACTCTTCATAGGAAATGTATTCTGCAGAAGTGGTGCATTTTGCTTTGCTTCTGCATTCTTCAGTGCTGTATCAATACTTGAGATGAGTATCTCCGTCATCTGTAGCTCTGACCATTTCTTATTCGTTGAATCGATGAAATACCATGTTGCCACGAACTGATTCGTTGCCTCGATATATTCGTCGTATACCTCCAGACATTTATCGTAATGCTTATTCTGCCATTTATCCTTTGAAGCCACGCGCCATTTGGTATACTCGTCAGCTTCTAGTTCCTTCAGTCTCTTCTTCTGCACTTTTTCCTTTATATGGAAGAAGAATTTAACTACCAGGTAGCCATTATCGTTCAGCTGTCTCTCAAACCGCTTGATGCTGGTGAGGTGCTGCTTGTATTCCTTCTCATTTATCTTGCCATGCAGATATTTGCTGGTCACTTCATCCATCCAGCTGCCGTCAAAGAAGGATATCTGTCCGGCTTTCGGTATCCTGACGAAATATCTATATAGAAATGGTCTTCTGGCCTCTTCTATGGTTTCCTGTGTAAGTGTTTCACATTTGAAAAATCTCGGATCGAGATTCTTGATGATTCTTCCCAGTACACTTCCTTTTCCTGCGGCTCCCCAGCCGTCCATAATTACAAGCACTGGAAGATTTTTCTCCTTTATAGCCATCTGTCTGACAGCCAGCTCTGCACGTGCTTTTTCTAGCCTCGCTGATATCTCCTCATCAGATGGCCGTTCCTCTTTAACCCATTCTCTAAGCATACCTTCTCCTTTCTCTAAACGTATGTGACATATCCTTTACAATGTGATATGCCTCCCCATTATTAACCCCCGGTAAGCTGTACTCAGACGCTTACCCAATTATAGTTTGATTATAACATATATAGAAAATAAAAGGACGGTTCTTTTTGATTTATTTCAAACATAATCAGAAAGAATCATCCTTTTTTTATATATAATTTTAGTTTAAACAGAAAAATATATATAAGTACCAAATAAGCTTTAAATAATCTATAACACGAATTATAAGCTATATTATAAGCATTACAAAATCGAACGTTATACTATACTCAATTACGGTCGGTAAACTCACATGCGGCGAGGGCTGCTACTGCTCCGTCGGATGCAGCTGTTGTCAGCTGACGGACGGTCTTTGTTCTGGTGTCTCCTGCCACAAATATACCAGAAGTTTTGGTGATACAGCTTTCATCAGCCGAGATATATCCGGCGCCATCCAGATCAACTATATCTCTGAAGGACTGATTGTTGGGCTCCTGACCTATGGCGATAAAGAGTCCCTGAACTGCTATATCCTTTTCTTCGCCTGTTATTTTATCTTTTACAGTCACTGCTTCTAAGGATTTATCTCCTTTTAGTTCAGTAACTGTTGACTTCAGAACCAGCTCAACATTTTCTCTTGATTTTACAGCTTCAAGATTCTTAGGCTCACCTCTGAACTCATCTCTCCTATGTATTATGTAAACCTTATTGCAATAGTTCGACAAAAATAGTGCATCCTCAAGTGCAGTATTTCCACCACCATTTACTGCCACATCCTTCTTCCTGAAGAATGCTCCATCGCAGGTTGCACAGTAGGATACTCCACGGCCTGTAAGTTCTTCCTCACGAGGAAGACCGAGATGACGGTTCTTAGCGCCTGTGGCTAGAATGACAGCCTGCGCCTGGAAGGTCTTTCCAGACTCTGTAATTATGTTGAAGTATTTTTCATCAGGCAAAGTATCTTCTGAATCATCTTTCGAAGTATCTTCCAAGCCAGACTCTACCTTAGAAACCCCTGTCACCTTCTCATAGATAACCTCTGCTCCCAGCTCTGTTGCCTGTTCGTAGAGTCCCATGGAAAATTCAAACCCACTGGTTTTCTTGATTCCGGGATAGTTAGCTATCTCCGGGGTATTTACTATCTGACCTCCCACTGTAAGTGCCTCGAAGCATACTGCATGTTTTCCGGCACGCTGTACGTAGATGGCTGCCGAAAGCCCTGCCGGTCCCGCACCTATTATTGCTACATCTATTATATTGCTTAATTCAGACATATCTTCTCCCTTTATCTATATACAACTAACTCTATTATTTCTCCAAGGAATCAACAACATATCCGTGACACGAATCATTTTTCATACCTAGGAAACGATCTGCTCCAGCTTTGCCTTTGGAACTGCACCGATTACACGATCAGCCTCTTCTCCATTCTTAAAAAGAATCATGCATGGTATGCTTGAGATGCCGTACTGTATAGCAAGTCTCTCAGCATCATCAACATCGATGGATGCGATCTTCACATCCTGCTTCTCCTCAGAGAGCTGCTCAAGGATAGGTGCCATCATCTGGCATGGTCCACACCAGGTTGCAAAAAAGTCCACAAGCACAGGAACTTCACTCTTTAAAACAACTTCTTCAAACTGATCTTCTTTTATCTCTATTACTGCCATAATTCATTTCTCCTTTTTCGTTTTCTTTTATCTCTATTTCTCATTTTTTCTTTGTTATTAGAGATTTACAAAATATTAGCAAACAGATCAATCACTCAATCATTTGCTCACTCATTTATCTATCTCATCAAAACGCCCCAGAATCTTATAAAGTATTCTGTACAGTTCCTTGGCATCTTCTTCACTCAGATTGACGCAGCCTCCCATTTCAGTGGGAACTTTAACCATTTTGTCTCTCAGCTTCTTTCCCGCTTCGGTTATCTCCACGTCTACTCCTCGTGCATCGTCTGTACTTCTATGCTTTGATATGTAGCCTTTTTTTTCCAGCTTATTTATAACCGGAGTCAGGGTACCCGAATCGAGATACAGGCACTCCCCCAGCTCCTTGACACTTGCTTTTTTCTTCTCCCACATTACCATCATAGTTATGTACTGGGTATAGGTGAGATCATATCTATCCAGGAAGGGCTTGTAGTGTCTGGTCACAGCCTTGGAGCAGGCATACAGTGGAAAGCATAGCTGGTTCTCAAGTTTCAGACAATCGTATTTACTCATTTCTTAACCTCTTATACTCGGTCAGAAGATGTAGGATCTTCTTGACCTTTTATAGTAGTTCCTCTACGAATTTAGATACTTCCTTCATATCAGCCGTTGGTTCAAATCTCGCTACCACTTCACCTTCACGGTTGATTACGAACTTGGTAAAGTTCCATTTGATCTCAGGATTATCCTTATAATCCTTATCAATCTTTTTTAACATTGCAGACATTGCCAGAGCCTTCGCTCCTTTTCCAAATCCTTCAAAACCTTTCTCAGATTTCAGGAATTTGAACAGCTCGATGGCATTTTCTCCATTTACATCTGACTTTTTCATCTGCGGAAACTGTGTATGATATTTCAGCTGACAGAATTCATGTATCTCATCATCTGTTCCCGGTGTCTGGCCTGCGAACTGATTACAAGGTACGTCGATTATCTCAAAGCCTTTCTCGTGAAAGCTCTCATACATGGCTTCCAGATTTTTATAATGGGGAGTAAAGCCGCAGCCGGTAGCTGTATTTACAACCAGCACTACCTTTCCCTCATAATCCTTCATCTGAACTTCACTCCCATCAGGAGCTGTTACGCTTATATCATAGAACTTCATGGTATCATCCTCCTTCTTCTATTCCATATCTATGTTCTTGTCGTTGCGTCTCTTTTATATTGTGTACAATTTAATTTTACACAATTTATTTTAAATGTCAAGTTCTTTTTTACGGCAAACAAAAAAACCATACCCTTATGATATAATCATCAGATGTGGTATGGCTTTTTTTATTCCCAGTTCCTGACTGCATCATTGTAATACTCGATCATGACCGGCCTGGTCAGCTGATTTGCTTCTACTACTTCGCCTTCAGCAGGCATTTCGTCTTTACCGAATTTGAAAAGAGCCGGTATATTTTCGGCAGTCAGATATTTAGTTGTTATTTCCGGATCTATCTTTATCTTTTCTACGTCTTCTATATATTCATTATCCTGTTTCACAGCCATGTTGAAACCCCAGTCGCCAAAGGCAGGTACCTGCAGGTGATATGGCGCTACGGTGAAGCCCTCGCTCTCCAGAGTCTTTGTCACGCTCCAGAAGGATTTGGTGGCATAGTACGGGCTGGTGGACTGAACATTTATCACGCCGTCCGGCTCCAAAACATTTCCACACATCCTGTAAAATACATTTGAATACAGCTTTGCCAGAGCCTCGTTATTAGGATCCGGCAGGTCTACTATCACCACACCGTATTTCTTGGTGCATTTTTCCAGATACTCATAGGCGTCCATATTTATGATGGTGAGCCGGTCTGATTCAAGGGAGCCTTCATTCAGCTTTGAGATCACCTTGTTCTCACTGCAGATTCTTGTCATCTCACTGTCCAGGTCCACCATGGTTATCTCAGTATCCGGATACTTCAGTAGCTCTCTCGCTGCCATTCCGTCTCCACCCCCAAGGATAAGAACCTGGGACCTGTCTCCCGTCACACTCATGGGTATATGAACCAGTGCCTCGTGATACCTGTATTCATCCATAGATGAGAACTGCACATTACCATCTATGTAGAGTCTCACGTCATCCTTATGTCTGGTGACAACTATCTTCTGATATGGCGTCTGTTCTGACATAATCACCGTATCCCTGTAGAGACCATTCTCTATGAAGTTTCCGATATTTTCAGAAACCACCATTCCAAATATCATCAGGAGCATCAGAACTATGGTGATAGTCTTATACAGCCTGGCTGCCTTTATCCTCTCCTGGTACTTGAAAACAATGAGGCTGGCGCACATCAGGTTAAATGTACCCGCCATGAAGGAGGTTGCAAAAAATCCAAGCTTCGGCATAAGGAGCAGCGGAAATGCAACCGACCCGATAAGTCCACCTATATAGTCAAAGCTGAACAGACTGGACAGTGTGATTCTCAGGTCCTTGTTGTCGCTCTCTATGATTCTTGTCAGCACCGGTATCTCCGCACCAACGATGGTTCCTATCAGTATGATTTCCACATACATAACTATCTCGTAGGATTCCAGATACAGATTTGACAAAAAAAGAAGAAGCGAGCTGAGTCCACCAATTACGCCCACTCCAATTTCGATATTTGCGAACCAGTTAAAAAGGTCTTTCTTTATAAATTTTGATAGAAATGATCCCACACCCATGGCAAACATATAGAGTCCTATGGTTATGGAATAATGAAGGGTGCTGTCACCCACCAGGTACGAGCTGACCGCACTGATAATCAGCTCGTAGACCATGGAACAGCCTGAGATTATCAGTGTGGTGAGCATTAATAGTCTGTATTTTTTCATTTTAAGGTCTTCCTTATGCGATAACTCCGCTTATAACTAAACCGAGGCCGACAAACATTCCAAATACCATTATACCTGCTGCTGCATTTCCATTTCCAACCTCAGCATTCAGGTCATACTGCTTATTAAGAAGCTTTAGAAGCAGGTAACCAACAACAAGGAATACAACTCCAAGCGCATAATAGAAAACTGTGCTGATAATTCCGGATAAGAGATTTGCTTCAACCTCGCTTACTACACCGCCTCCTGAGATGGCAACCTTTATGATAAGACCGATGGCGATATATGCTCCGGCTGAGATCCATCCGATAGCCTTATTACCCTTCTTGATTTCCTCAGGAAATGAACATGGTATTACGAGATCCACTATGAAGCTTCCAAGCATCATAAGGAATATTCCCAGTACTGAATATATTGCTACACTTACTAATTCATTTAATATATTGGCCATTGTTTCGCCCTCACTTTCGTTTATTACTGCTTAAACGTATCACCAGGGATACATCGTATTTTCCTTCTCCGATATATTACTTACCGCTGCTCAGACCGCCGCCGTCAGAATCTCTCGAACTGATACTGCTCTGTCTTACACTGTTTGAATATGTATTTAGTCCATTGCCTGCATCATAGTTTATGGTTCCATCCGAATATCCATCGTAGGCTGAATGCGAACGTGAATATGATCTTGAATCATAGCCATATCCACTGGAATAGTAGAATCTTCTGTAATATCTTCGGGTTCTGCGTCTACCTCGATAAGGTTCTTTATCTGTCGTGTAGGCATATTTTCTAGGAGAAACCTGTACGAATATTTTATCATCCTCACTACGATAAACTATGCAGTACTCTTTCTTAGTAAGTATCGCAACTGTTTTGTCGTCCTTCTCATCGTTCTGCTGCACAGCCTCCGAATTACCCTCGACACCGTCTATGATATTCATAGCCACGCTCATCAGAGCCTCTTCTTCACTATAATTCTGAAGCAGTGTCGAACCGCTTATATATTCATATACATCAGCCTTTTGTTTTTCTGAACCTGTAATGGAGGTTGTGTATTCATAAAGAGATGACTTCTTCAAAAAAGTAGATATCTTCTTGCCTCCGGAAAACAGGGAGAACGAAAACTCTGAAGCAATGCTGCCGAAAACCATTATAATAATTATTAAAGACGATATGATTTTGCTTACAATGCTGCCTCCTGAGCCAGAGCCACCGCCTCCGCCGGCTCTTACATTTTCGCCTTCCCGGCCGAATTCCCAGGGATCCAGATAATATCCGGAGGAATACTCGTCGCCATCGTCCCAGTGTTCGATGGAGATTATCTTCTCCTCTTCCCTGTCCTCGTACTCCTCAAAGGTGAATTCATCGCCTACCTCAACATCCACGTCACCGGATACTGCAACCGCCCTGGCAGAGCCGCTGTCCACCACATGATATCCCATGGTACTTGCAAATGGATTTATCTTTGAGAGCGAGAACTCGTTATAGGCATTGTCAACCGAGAGCCATCTCTCTTCATTTGCAAATGCAGTTGACCGGAGCCTGTATTCGTCCCAGGTCTTGCCATCCGCTTTATTCTGGTAGGTTATTTTGCCGAGGACATTGTAATAATCACCATCGGCCATAATCGTTTCATTAACGTAAAATTCTCTTATCGCCATTATACTTCCAACCTTTCCGGTGCCCTTCCTATAACTCGTTCACATCTGCCGACTCTGATATCCGTCGCCCCGAAGAGTTCCTTCAGTCTGTCAGATATCCTGTCAGCCACCGACTCGCCACAGGAGAAAACATCCACCGCCGCATAACCATATTCTGGCCAGGTATGAATAGAAAAATGTGATGTGGTTATAACAGCAAAATAAGTGATTCCGATGGGTTCAAAGGTGTGGACACATTCTTCCACTATCTCTGCCCCAATATCCGAAACCACTTGTCTCGCAATACTACGCATGTCTTCCTCACTATTAAGAAGCTGCTCATCACAACCATATAGATCTACAAATAGTTGACTAGCCATTTTTACTCCATTCATTTCATAATTTACATACCGCTTACATTTTACTTTATCGCGCTAATAGAGTCAATGTTATCATGAATGTTGGGATATTTACATTGTCATTACAGGTAAATAAATGGGGTTATTTCGCTAATTCAGAGAATGGTTAGTCCCTATTACTCTTCCACCCAAAATATCTCATCCAACGTTTTGTCCAGCTTCTTGCAAATAGCGAGACATAATTTGATGGTCGGGTTATAGTCGCCCTTCTCGATGGAGTTTATCGTCTGGCGGGATACACCAACAGCTTCTGCAAGCTCCGCCTGTGACATATCCTTTGCCGCCCGGGCGGATTTAAGTTTGAGATTTTTCATACTACCGCCCTCCCTTATTCTTTTTATTACTCTTTTTATTATCTTTTTTGTTATCTTCTATATTGTCTGATAAGCTTACTGAATTGCCGACATTTTTACCGTTTTTATTATTTATATAATCGTCATAGTATTCGTCTTCATCATCCTCATCTTCATCATCTATATCATCCTTCACCATTAATTTCTTGATAAGAATAGAGATTCCGAGTACAACAAACATCATTCCACAGAGGAAATTTATCACTGGAGTGTCCAGCATTCCATCATCCGTAAAACCTGTTTTTAGACCGTTCAATATTCCGATCAAAACATTCATAAGTCCTATCACTATAAACGAGATGTAATAGAGCTTCGGCGGGTTGTTCAGTCCGAAATAACCATCGTTAAATATACAGTATGTGGTATGGACCATAATGCCCACAAGTATCACACAGAAATATAAAACGCTGTGCTTTATTGGGAGCTGTATATCACCCACATCAAATGTGATCAGCAATACGAGAAGTCCGATAATGGTGTAAAAGCTGTACTTATACCCTTTTCCTCTCACCATCTGCTGACGTTCATCGTAGACGGTTTTGGCTCTTTTATCAGTATTCAATATGCTCATTAACACGAAACAAACTACCAGAGTTATAATAATACATAACAGCATTCCCACAACAAACCCTAATTTTCCATAACCATTCATATCCATAACTCCTTATTATATCTAATAAGATTTCGTCAGCCTGCACTCTTTCCAGATGCCATTAACATCTTCATTGCCTTACTTATATTTACCTTATTTCCCTTATATAGTGCCATCATCGTATAGAGCTTTCCTGCAAGTATTACCAGCATTACGGTTGTTATGATCATAACCAGAAGTCCGATAGCTGCGATAGCTGTTGATACGGTTCCTGAGCATACGCCTGCCGGAAGTACCATAGCTGAAGTACAAGGAACTATATACATCCAGGTAGCTACATCTTCACCCTTAAGTCCTGCAAAGAGTACGAAGTAAAAACTGACGATAAGAACCATAATGAAGAGTCCCTGATTGCTGGCAGCCTCTTCCTTAGTGCTTGAGATAGCTCCGCAGATGGTTGCAATTGATGAGTAAAATATGATTCCAAAAAGCAATGTAAGGATTGCGATGACAACGCTTACCGGCCTGAAAAGACCCATGGTATCGAAGTTATTGAAAAATGTAACAACCATATTTTTAGTATCCGGATTCATTATTTCTACTGCCTTCACACCACCGAACAGTCCGAGAACCGCAGCTGCTATCCATGCAAAGAACTGAATTGCTGCTGCCGAAAGAACTAGGCAGATATTTATTCTGAATAAACATTTTAATGTATTGTTTTATTCTGAATTTGATGCCTTTACTCATTATTTATAATTCCTTCTATGGAATCTGTTGTGATTCCGATAACATTTGCATTATTTCTTTCTGCGGCAGCATTTCTGTTATCATTATCGCCCTCGGATCTGGTTACACCAGTCGCTGAGGTTTCAACCTCATCCAGCTCACCTGATGCAGCCTGGGAAAGCGCATCCTGGGAAACCATGCCACCACTTTCAACAGTCTGTTTAAGTATATCAACCTCAGTGTTAAGACTCTTTATCTTCTTCTCCATGACTGCCTGATTTGCTTCATAATCCGCATTTTTTGTGCTGAGACCTTCAACTTCCATTCTAAGATTTTCTATCTCATTATTTTTTGTGGAAACTGTCTGATTATATGAGGTCTCC
>CACZOE010000148.1 GCA_902782695.1 uncultured Lachnospiraceae bacterium
AGTGCCATAAGGAGCATATCTACCGTATCCTTCTGACCTATAATTTCTTTTCTTATTTCTGCTTTTACACGACTGATGTCATCAGCTGCTCTTTCTATATCTGACATATCTTCCTCCTATACTATGTCCTTTTTAACCTTTAGTTCTCAAGTCCCGAGAAATACTCCTTAATGACTTTGGACATAGAACCCGGATACTTTCCCTTTTCTATGCCGTCATAGGCTGCATTGGAATAATCATTTATTACAGTATCGTAAGGAACCTTCTTACCGTTCCATGCGAGACCGTTTTGTTCCTTGGAATATTCAGAGGTGCTGTTATCTCCGTATTTTCCATTTATATGTTCGTCTATACTTACATAATCATGATTATGCTGGACCTCATGTTCATTGGTACCATTACCCTGACCGCTGCCGGAGCCGCCATTTCCACCGTTTCCACCGTTTCCGTTCTGACCACTCTGTCCGTTCTGACCATTCCCGTTTCCGTTTCCACTTTGTCCATTTTGGCCCTGACCGTTCTGACCATTCCCATTCTGACCGTTTTGACCATTATCACCACTTTGATTCTGACCATTCTGACCGTTTTGATTCTGACCATTCTGCCCCTGGCCGTTCTGGTTTTCTCCATTTTGGTTTTGGCCGTTCTGATTCTGGCCGTTCTGGTTTTCTCCATTTTGGTTTTGGCCGTTCTGGTTCTCGCCGTTCTGGTTTTCTCCATTCTGGTTCTGACCATTTTGGTTCTCTCCATTCTGGCCATTTTCGCCATTAGGATTTTCACCATTATTTTCCTGATTTGATGCCACCATGTTATAGGTATTACTCTGATTCTTTGCCATCTCACTTGCGGACTTGATACTCTTAGCCGCTGTACCTGTTTTCCCATCAGCCATCTGACTTAGTTCCTTAGAAACATCCTCCAGCTTGTAATCATAACGCATTTTGGCATTATTTAATTCACCAGGAGTTTTAGCTTTTTTCATATCCTCTTTGGATAGTTCAAGGGACTCCATCATCTTGTTCAGCTTCTCCAGCTCTTCCTGACTCATCTGGCTTTTATCTATCTTTTTAAGTGCATCCAGCAGTTCCTTAGTATCCTTCTCAGCTTTCTTAGCTTCCTGTTTTGTGATAGCTGTTTCCTTAGCCTTGATCTTTGCAGGAGTCGGAAGAACACTTGCCGCAAATATAAGTGCCAGCATTATCAGTATGATTCCGAGTCTGGTCCAGGGCACCTTTATGCTGGTCTTAACCTCTGAACTCCTCTTTCTTAAGGTACTAATGGCATCTTCTCTCTGGAGAAGATACACATTTTCCTCTCTATCCTTCATTTCATAAGCTGTTATGATTTTTTCCTTGAAGCCGAAACCGTCTATATAAAGAGCAGCCTCTCTTTCAGACACTCTTCGTTTTATTCCTATAAATATTCCGACAAAAAATGAAAGCAAAACAAAAACTGCTCCAATAAGCGGTGCCGAAACAATCGGCACCACCAGACTGAGCAGCATAACAAAAAGCATGCACATAGTTCCCCACAGCATGGTTTTTATGACAGATTCTATCATAATGCTTCTATTCATTTTTCTTCTAATGTGTCTGATAAAACTGATAACAAAATCCATTAACACTTCACCTAACTGATCACTTTGTAGATGGACCTATTCTTTTCGCTGAAAGATGTACGAAAAATGCTGTAACTGCCATCTGAACAACTATAGAAATCACCATATAAAGATTAGGATTTCTGATGATGCTCCATATCCCCCCATGAGATCCACCAAAAATGGAAAGTACATCATTGCTTGACATTCGGTCTACAAAGAAAACGATAAATGTAAATACCGGATCAACAAATAATGCAAATGGTGATATATAGAATGACTGCCTGTCAATATTTGAAAGATATTCTATAAGCATTACCACAAATGGTACACCATATATTCCGAGATATATAACGTAGGATAAAATAATCGCTGTAATGGATTTCTTGCAAAGTGATGAGGAAAAGATTCCCACACTTCCAGTAAAACATGCAAGAAAGAATGCCAGTACTATATATTCCAGGAGAGCAAGCCAGGACAGACCTCCTACCACAAATGACATGGACAGGATCGGAATGCTGGCTATAACAAATATCATAACTCTTACAACAGCTGAACCTATCTTTCCGAGAATTATATTTACAGGAGATGTGGTTGTGGTCATAAGCACATCCATAGTTTTTCTCTCCCTTTCTCCGGAAATTGAAGAAGCTGTAATAATAGGTACAATAAGCGCGATTATCATAAGCTGCGTAATGCCTATAGCAGGGAAGAAATATACATATCCGGAATAAATATCCGTATTTGAAGTTACTCCGGTATAGCTCCTCTCTATATTTGCTATGGACAGACTGAAAAGAAACACGACTACAAGTACCGCTTCATAGGCAAACAGTCCCCAGGAGAATTTCATGCTTCTGCATATAACCTTTAAGTCCTTTTTTATCATCGGACTGTTAAACGGATTGAACATTTTGTTTTTCTCCTTCCTGAGTCATTGACATGAAAATGTTTTCCAGACTTCTTTCATCATGTCTGAACCCTTTGATGATCGTACCCTTTGACATCAGATACATGATTATCTGATTGGAAAACCTGTCATCAGTTACTCCATTTATTATTATCTCATTTTCACGCATAGATTCTATTCTGATATTTGGATTTTCCCTGAGAAGCATTGCAGCCTGCTGGGTATCGGAAGCAATGGTAATGATCAGACGGCTCGCGTCCGTTCCCACCTTCATTATATCTTCCATCTTGCCTGCAGCTATAAGTCTTCCATGATTCATTATACCTATTGCATTACACATTTCGGAAATATCCGCAAGAATGTGAGAACTGATGATAATGGTTTTACCCATGGACTGAAGATTCATAAGCAGTTCTTTCATCTCCACTCTTGCCACCGGATCAAGTCCGGATGAAGGCTCATCCATTACCAGAAGTTCCGGATTATGAAGGAGTGCTCTCGCCACGCAGAGCCTCTGCTTCATACCTCTGGAAAGAGTATCCACATAGTTGTCTTCCTTATCCTCCAGATTTACAAGGGCCAGAAGATCCGCAGAAACCTTTTTAATATCTTTATAATTCATTCCATTCAGAGAGCCATAAAACTCCATATACTCTGATACCTTCAGATTATCATACACACCGAAGAAATCCGGCACATATCCGATACATTTTTTCAGATCAGAGATGTTTTCAGACTTTACTCCTCTCTTCATTCCATTTACTGTTACCTCTCCGGAAGAAGCAAGAAGCAGTCCACATACTATTCTGATGGTAGTTGTTTTCCCGGCTCCGTTAGGACCTACAAAACCAAACAGGTCTCCCTTCGGAACTCTAAGAGTCAGTCCCTGTACTGCGGGGAAACGACCATAATATTTATACAGATTATTTATAAATAACATATCATCCCCCCCTAAAAACTTAGTTCATCAATAGTCTTCATATAACATTTCCAGGAAACATCATTCTTATCTGTCAGACTGGTCTGCTTAACAATTCCTATTATATGCAGATTATTATCTGACTGGTTGCGAGCATAATCATATGCTAGTGATAAGGCAGCCAGCTCACTGGATTTATCATAGTTTTTATCTCTATAAGCCTGGTTAGCCGCACCAATTGATATATTTCCTCCACCATAAGTGCCGTAACTCGTGTTTCTATCGCTAACAATATCAACGTTTGTACAAGCGCCATTTTTTACATTTTCTACCAGCTGATAGTAATCACCTACTGAAATAAGCAGATAATCAAAATCAACACCGGTATTATTAGTTACTTTTCCATCAATTGATCCGGCAGTTTTTTCTGAAGTTCCATAATCTGAATCAGTACCGAAATTAAAGTATTTGTCTGGATCAAATGAAAGCTCTGCATCTATATCTCCCTCGACATTACTACGGCTGTCGACTATGAAACCGCAGGTATCAAATGGAGTACTCGGAGTATAACTAAGCTTTGTTTTCTGATCAATTTTAATAGATACGTCAGCGTTTTCACCTGCACTATATGAATCACTTCCTACGCCGGTTCCTGTATAAAACCTTGAATCAACATTTACCGACCATTCTTTAGGACTAGGATTATATCCAAAGATATATGCTTCTTCTATTCCCTTATCCATATCCACAATTGAGAAGGATTTTAACACAAGACCTTTTACTCTCACTGAAATACTTATAAGGAATATAAATCCTAAAAATATCAGCGACATACATGGGATTATCACCCATATTTTTTCTCTCTTGTTCATCCCCTTCAGAATCAGATAAAGAATAGGGCCTACTACAACTACATAGATGATCATTATGATTGCAACTACCCAGGAACCGGTTCTTGCAGGTTTTTCCATGTAAGCCTGAATATGCTCCAGATCATACTGATTGATTCTTATATTTTCGAAAGCATTTAAAAAGTTCGGAGTAGATGCAAAAGCCGCTTTAAATGTTTCCTGAATTACAAGTATTGATTGTTCAGTGTTACCAATTAAATCACTATAGCTATAAGGACTGACGAATACACCGCCACCACCATAGGAAGCATAAACACAGTTATAGCCTGTAATTGAAAAACCGTTAGTGTACTGAAGATCATTTACTGTTTTTAAACTATTATCATTTACCAGGTCTATCTCGTAGGATTCACCCGGAGTGACAGCTATCATATCATCGTTCTTGAATCCGCTAAGGACTCTGTCAGCATAAGCTCCTGTTCCAAGCATCAACAGTCCACCCTGCTCTACCCAGTTCTTGATAGCTGTTATTTCTCGTTCTGAAAAAGCGCTGGTATCAAAATCATCTATAACAAGAATGCGGAGATCAGACAGATATTCGCCAAAATCCGAAAGTGAAAGATCCTGCAGTTTGATAGTGTAATGTCTGTTATCATAATCAACTGACTTTCCACCCATATCAAGCATATGGAGGCTTTCAGGATGATCAGAAAGAAGACCTGTTAAAAGCGTTCCATCCAGCACGCTAAAAAGCGATCTGAATTTTTCGGTATATACCTTCTTCCCTGTTTTATCCAGAATCAGAGCATATACATCCTCAGAGGTCTGAACAAACTTCTCCGGAACACTGACTGTATATTCCTTAATACTTCCAGCAGGTATTGAAATATCCACATCATAACCTACATAGTTATAATTGGTATTTCTAACCAACACTCGAAGTGTTCCTGTAAAATTTTTGCCGGAATTCTGTATCTTGGCATGAACATCATAGACGCCACTGTTTTTTGAGGAAGTGGCACTTAGATCGATTGAAAATGCAGAAGCTGCATTTACAGAATTATGACTCACCATTGGGATAATGAGCAGCATAATAAGAACGAGGCAAATATATTTTAATCCCCTCTTGTTTATCATATAACTTTTTCTCCTTCATTTTATATGCGGTGTAATGCTTTGACATACACCACCTTCTGTGTTAGAATCTCATCCAGCGAGTGAGGCAGGTAATCGCGCCTGATCACTTTGCGCTAGCAAAGTATCAGGTGAGGAAAGTCCGGGCTTCACAGGGCAGGATGCCTGATAACGTCCGGTTGAGGCGACTCACAGGAAAGTGCAACAGAAAGTATACCGCCACTACCTTTATGGAAGTGGTAAGGGTGAAATGGCGAGGTAAGAGCTCACCGCCTGGCTGGTAACAGACAGGGCATTGTAAACCCCATCCGAAGCAAGACCAAG
>CACZOE010000149.1 GCA_902782695.1 uncultured Lachnospiraceae bacterium
GGATAACGGTAAGGTTATCGCAACAGGAACCAGTGAAGAGCTTAAGAAGATGGTTGTTGAAGATACATCAACCATTACACTTGAAGAGGTATTTCTCACACTTACAGGAAAGAAACTTAGAGACTACTAAGAGACACTGCCTGGCAAAACGTATCTGGCTGACGAGGTGACAAATGAACAGATATCTAATAAAAAATAATATAAAGCTTATGTGCAGAAACTGGGGCAACATTCTTTTATTCATAATAATGCCAGTTATCTTGATCTTTGTTTTATCAAGTGCATTTGATACTTTGATGAAGAAATATGAAAAGACTGAAATGACTGCAGGCTACAGGATTGAGGGCGATGGAGTAACTGAAGATATTATAGAAGCCATGACTGAGGTGGCAGAGGATAATGATATAACGCTGAGTGAATTCCCGTCAGGTGATCCGGAGCAGCTAATACGTGATAACGAGCTTACTGGTTTTATAGTATTTAAGGACGATACTTATACTATATATGAAGATAAAGATAATTCAGTAAGGGGAAAGGTCCTGGAATATTTTGTAAATGCATTCTATGAAAATGCAGCTTCAGCGTCTATGGGAGTAGAAACGGACTCTGTAAAGCTTTCAGTAGAACATCCTGATTTCAGAAGTGCTATCGATTCCAAGGATTATTATGGAATAGTTGAAATCATTTACTTCGGATGGTGTGCCATAGTTGCAGGTGCAGGAATCTTTATAAATGAGAAGAAGTATAAGATAAGGAAAAGATATCAGGTGGCAAATCTGTCGCCATTTAAAGAGTATCTCGGTAGGTTTATTCCTATAGTGATAGTTACATCTGTTGGAACAGTTATAGCAGCCATGCTCACCGTAGTTCTGCTGGGGGTACACTGGGGAAATCCGCTGCTTTCATTCCTTGTCCTTATTATCTCGACAGCGGCTGCAACAGCTCTTGGAGTAATGATATATAACATTACCGATAACATGATCGCGACAATCATAATAGTATTTGCTGTAGTCTGGTTTTTAGGTTTCTGGGGTGGTTCCTTTGAGACGTATCTCTTCTCATCTCACCCAATGTTCCTGAAAAATATATCACCTATTTATCATATCAATAGAGCACTTACAGAGCTGTCCTGTATGGATCACAGCGATTATATGGTCAGTGCAGTTGGTTATTGCGGCATATTAGTAGTGGTATGTTCTGCTATAGCAATGATAGCCGGACAATTAAGAAAGAGAGGAAGAGCATGAAAACATTAGTTAAATCCAGTATAAAGCTTTTAGTAAGAACTAAGATTATTTGGCTGTTTATAGTTCTTATGCCGGTATTATCTACAGTGATTCTAAAAAGTAATACAGAATATACAGCCTATCTGGATGAAATAAATCGCATAGTTGAGCTGGATGATGCTGATACAAAAGTAGCATATAATGCAGAAAAAGGTGACTATGTAGTTAAAATATATGATGCTTCAGGTTCAGAACTGTCAGACTATCTTATAGACAGACTGGCTGACAGTGGGATGTTTATACTGTGCAGAGCTGATCTGTCAGACATGGCAGTAACAGATGAATACATGAAAGAGCATATTGAATTTGACGGACATGAAGATAGAATGGGCTCAGCTCTATACATTCCTGCTGATTATGATGAAAAGATAATGGAAGGAAAGATGGACGAGGCACTTATAATGTATGTTCTGTCAGATGATGAGAGGACAGAAGCCTTTGAAAGTGAGCTGAAGCTTCATCTTTCAAGAATGAATGCTATGAGAAGTTATGCAGCGGGAGAAGATGAGCTGCTTGATGGGCTTAAAAAAGTTGATGACCTGAGTCCTGAAAAAGAAGTTGTATCAGTTTCCGGTGGTAAGGGCAGGAATCTTACGGCTGAGCAGACAAATCAGAAAGCACAGATGGGATATGCATTTTCATTCCTTACACTAGGTTTCGTGTTTGCAGGTTTCTTTGTAGCAAATGGAACTATTAAGGAACAGAAAAATGGAGTTCTTACTAGAATCAATCTTTCAAAGACAAGTGTTCTTACGTACTTTACATCAAAGTTTGTATCTGCTTTCCTGGTATCTATTGTAATGACAGGAGTGGTTGGTGTATGCAGTCTGATGCTTGACATGGATGACCTGGGAATGAATCGAATCACATTTCTCCTTCTGATCTTTATGATGGGACTTATATTCAGCTGTCTCAGCATGTTTATGGGAATAATGCTTAATGATGTTTTTAGTGCAAGTATTGCATCATTTACACTCTGGTGTACATCATCACTCTTTAGTGGACTATATTTCCCACTAGATGACACCTCCAGGGGAATCAGGATACTCTCTTCACTGATGCCACAGAAGTGGTTTCTGGATGGAACGGAAATGATATTTGTTGGAGACAATAAGGCTTTCAGTATGCTATTATGTATTACAGTAGCATATCTGGCTGTAATCATCAGCATCGGCAGTGTTGGGCTTAAAGTTAGAAGGAGCGAAGAGTGGGGAGTGTCTTAGGCGAAAAAATCCTAAAGGATAAATATTTTCTGGTGGTCCGGATAATGATCATGCTGCTTTTCAGCGTGTACGGTATACTGGAAATAAATCAGGAAACAGGAGTATCTGCATGGATACTCCTGCTTGTTTCGTTATTTATTTCTATGATCTGCCTGAAGGAATTTGCTGATGGAAGGAAGAAGCTCCTCTTTCTGTTGGTGGATGCAGGTGCTGTAGTGGGACTGATAGGCTATGGAGGTACGGGTTTTATATTTCTGGGTGCCTTTTTATATTATGAGTTTCTTCTATGTTTAAAAGCAAATCAGATCTGGTACTACATGATATATCTGGCGGCATTTATAGAGAGATTCTTTCTGGCAAAATATATGGGAGTTGAGTCTGTGAATGGACTTACCCAGCTTATCATTCTGACATTTATGCTTGTGTTTTATATGCAGCATGAATTTGTTGTAACAGACTATGAGAAGCAGATGATGGAAGATACTATAACCCAGCAGGGGTTAAAGCGTGATATGCTTAGTCAGGAATCAGCGGCAAAAGAAGAAATGGAAAAGAACCGTTTGATGTCGGAGAATAAGATTCTTGAGGAAAGGGCTGCCCTTTCACAGACACTTCATGATAAGCTTGGTCATAATATTAATGGTTCCATATATCAGCTGGAAGCTTCCAAGCTTTTAATGGAAAAAGATCCCGAGAAAGCGCGGGGGATGATTCAGTCTGTGATAGATCAGCTCAGAACCGGAATGGATGAGATACGTGCCATTCTCAGAAAAGAACGTCCTGAGAAGAAACAGATGGCGCTTCTTCAATTGCACCAGCTGTGTGCGGATTGTAATGATAAGGGGGTTGAAGCAGAGCTAAGTATTGAAGGGGATACCTCCGTTATTCCAAATAACATGTGGGAAGTGATTCTTGATAATTCATTTGAGTCAGTGACAAACTCTATGAGATACTCTAAATGTAAAAGTATAAATATAACTATAGTTGCAATGAACAAAATGGTGAGATGTACTGTATCCGATGATGGCATAGGCTGTGATAAACTGGTGGATGGAATGGGACTCTCAGGAATGAGACAGAGAGTCAGACTTTTAGGAGGAACCATAGATTTCGAGACTCATCCTGGCTTTAAGGTGAGCATGCTGCTGCCACTGGAGTAAATATGAGTTTTCTTTGGTATGCTCATATGGTTAGCTTAGTGTTGGAAAGTCTGGAGATATAGATGATGGGAGTGAGATAGGCACATGGAAAAAATTAAGGTAATAATTGCAGATGATAGTGATTTTGTTCGCGATGGTATGAAGATCATCCTTGACGTAGACGATGATTTTAATGTCCTGGGCTGCGCTTCTAATGGACGGGAAGCTATCGAGCTAGCCGAAAAAGAAAAACCTGATGTGTTTTTAATGGATATACAGATGCCGGAGATGGATGGAATCGAGGCGACTAAATATATAGTGGAAAATAATCTGGGCAAGGTCCTGATACTTACAACCTTTGATGATGATGAACTGGTTCAACAGGCTCTGAGGAGCGGGGCAAAAGGATATCTCATTAAAAATCATACGCCGGATCACCTGAAACAGATGATAAAGTCTGTATATAATGGCACGGGGGTTATGGAGGAGAGTATTCTGGAGTCTCTTACCAATTTCAGCCTCCTGCAAGGTAGAGATTCGGTAGTGAAGGACTCTCCAGATATTGATGGAAATGGATTCGATGCGACTGGTTATTCTGAGAGAGAATTGGATATAGTAAAGGCTGTGGCGGAGGGATTATCCAACAAGGAAATAGCAGCCAAGCTCTTTATCTCAGAAGGTACGGTGAAGAATTATATAACAAATATCCTGTCAAAAGAGGGACTGTCTCACCGGACGGCCCTGGCAGTATATTATCTTACGGGTAAGAAATAGTAAAAGTCTTTATGAGATATTTGTGTTAAAGAACCGGTTTCTGAATTCTTTTGGTGTATAGCCTGTATGCTGATGAAATACCTTGGTGAAATGACTCTGTGAACAAAAACCAAGGGAATATGCTATCTGTGAATAGGAATAGTCAGTTTTTGTCAGCAATGCCTTTGAAGTTTTGATACGTATATTTGTAAGATAGTTTCCAAAGGTATCGCCGGTTTCTTTTTTAAAAAGTGCCGCCAGATAACATGGGTGAAGATATACCTTGTCGGACAGTTCTTCTAACGTGATCTTTTGATTAAAATGAGAGTCTATGTAGTTCAGACAGAACAGAATCTGTTTGGAATACAGACTCTCTTTTTTGAATTCCCGGACTGTTTCTACGAACACGGTCCAGATCTCGCGGTTTAGTTCCTTTATCTCGTCCATGGTAGTCGCAACGTCAGCCTTCTGGATATATACGTCCGAGATGGAATATACAGTTTCCTGAGGCACTCCGGCCTCAATCATATAACGTGTAGCCAGTCCGGTATTGATTATAAAAAGATATCTGAGATTTCGGAGAGGATTTTTGGAAAGAGTTCCCTGAATGTTTGCATCAAGAATATTTACAGAATCATCGACAGCTCTCATGTCTCCATTCATAAGAAGATGAAATCTTCTGGATTCATCCTGATACGTTGTATGGATAAAACCTGTTTCAGCATGCTCGTGTAGAAGCTCTCTGATCTCATCAAAGTTTATAGCTCTTTTGTTTTGAGAGGTTTCTTTTTTCATCTCATTAACCCCCTTCCTACTTAATTAAGATTATAACATAATTATTAAAAATGTGATATACCGGTTTTAGGCTTCAATGTATTTTAGTTAGTAAATAGCTTGATACTTGTGACCATATGTGTTTTATTTAAATTTGGCGGTAATCGCTAAAAAAGGTAAATGATTTTGTTGGAGAATTAGGGGATTAGAATGGATATTTTGTTTTGTGAAGGATCTAAAAAAGAGGTGTTTACACTGACTGACGAGGTAGTGAAGGACTTGGCACTGGATGAAATCGTAAATGATATAGCTGTTCGTGAGGAAGAAAGACTGATCATAAAGAAGGTTCTTTCGGAGATTCCTCAGGATATGGCGGATATAGAATATCGAAGAGAGATAATGTCGGATCTTCTGGGTTCAGAGGTACTTACAACTAAAATGGATGAAGCTCTTGATCAGATAAGAGTTTTAAATAACTATAAGAGTAACACCATTATGCACGAAAACTCAGAAGTTACAGTATACTCACTTCTTCAGGATATGCGTGAGCTTGGGGTATATGTGGGGCTTGTAGAGAAAATCTCAGGGTGTCTGGAAGATATGGATATATCCTCGAGAGGTCTCATAGAACTTCGGGATAAGCTGCAGAGTATCACCAGAGAAAAGGATTTTGCTGAGGCTAAAAAGGACGTTGAAAAGCTGATAGAGGAATTATCAAATGTAAGAAGTCTGATGGTGGGTATAAATCTTACTCCGGACCTGAATATCAGGGAAATAGTGGATGTTGAGTTTAATGATTACTATTTCAAACCGAGACTCTCTTTTGTGGAAATGGCAGCCGGAATGTTTTTCATTCAGGCTTCGGGTACATCCAATGGTGGTGCGAAACTTCCGATAAATCCTTTTGATAACATCAGGGATCCAGATCAGCTCCTGGCGCAGCTGGCTCCAATTATGAATAAGCGTCTGAAAAAATATTTTGGTCTGCTGAAAAGGACACTGAGCAGGCATATAAATGTAGATGGATACTTTGTTACTGAACTCCTGGAGGGACTTACATTTTATGTATCTATGGCTAAGTATGCCAGACGTATCGAAGAACTGGGACACTCTATCTGCATGCCACAGATGAGGTCTGATCTGGGTTTTGAACTGAAGGATTTTTATAATATCCGACTGGTGATCAGGGGAGAAAAAAATATAGTACTTAACGATTTTGATTTTACCAGTAAGGAAAGGCTGTTTATACTGACAGGCCCTAATCGTGGTGGCAAGACCATACTTGAGCAGGGCATCGGTATAGCTGCACTTATGGCGGCATCAGGAACTTTTGTTACGGCAAAAGAATGTGAGGGCATACCTTTTCACAAGATTCTTACACATTTTCCACAGGATGAAAATCTTACAATCAATTATGGAAGGCTGGGAGAAGAGGCGATACGTGTCAGGGAGATAGCTAACCTGGTGGATGATAATACTCTCGTACTATTTAATGAAACCTACTGTACTACCAGTGCCGATGACGGTCTCTACCTGTCAAAGGATCTGATGCATCTCCTAAAGGATAAAGGTGCATACACTATCTTTAATACACACATTCATGCTCTGGCGGGAGATATCGATGAAATGAATCAGTGGGATGGAGAAAGTGAAGTGATCAGTATAATCATGGAGATAGTCGATGAACAAAATACCTTCAAAGTGAAGAAAAGTACTCCAGACAGGAATTCTCATGCTAAAAATGTTGCACTTAAATATGGAATCACATATGAACAGATGATATAATTATAGTGTATTATTCAATTGACTGGGGGTGACGATTTAATGTTTGTTATAAGACAGGTTACCTGTGACGATGCTGAGGATGTATGCAGAATATGCTGTGAAGATCTTGGATACCAGTGTGATAAAATGCTGGTCAGAGAAAGAATAACTGAGCTTGATTCTGAAAGAGAAGCTGTATATGTTGCCCTGGTGGATGATTCGGTAGTTGGATTTGTTCATGTAGAAAAGTACACCACCTTGTATTTTGAAAACATGGCTAATATTCTGGGGCTGGCAGTAAGCAGTAAATATCGTAAGAATGGAATAGGAAAAGCACTACTGGAACAGGCTGAAAAATGGGCTGATAAAAATGAGATAGCTCTTATGAGACTAAATTCGGGACTAAAAAGGAGCGAGGCTCATGAATTTTACAGACGCCTGGGCTACTCCGGTGAAAAAAATCAGATCAGATTCATCAAGAGATTGGATTAAGACCACGTTGGTTTTCCTCAAAATATGAACAAAATGATAAAAAATGAACAAAAAAATAAAAATCATTTACAGTTTGTTCATAAATAGTTTACGGTATATTCAACACATTCATAAAATAATATTGTAAAGTATAAGTAGCTCAAGAGAAAAGAAAACAAACTCTCAATTCTCTTTAGATTTTATGAATAGTGTGATAAAGAAAGGACGCAGATCAATCAGCGTCTTTTCTTTTTTTCTACATAACAACAAAAATCAGTCAAAACTTCAAAGATATATTCTTTCTTTTGTCTTGCATAATTTATACAATGGATACAGTGGTGGTGATCATCACTGTATTTTATTATGCTCAAAGGAGGTATTTGGATGAGTATTGATTTAAGCAAGATGCCTAAACTGGGATTTGGACTTATGAGACTTCCTGAGAAGGATGGAGAGATTGATATTGAACACGTAAAGAGAATGGTTGATAAGTACATGCAGATGGATATGAATTATTTTGACACTGCATATGTATATCATGGTGGAAAGTCAGAGGTGGCAGCGAGGGAGGCTCTAGTTAAGAGATATCCTGATGACTGGAGATCCAAGAACTTTTATGCTGGAGTTGCATCCAGAGGTGGTAAAGCTTCTGATTGTATAGGCTGCGGTCAATGTGAAGGCGTGTGTCCACAGCATCTGCCTATCATTAATCTTCTAAAAGAAGCAGCAGAGATTCTTGATTAAATTTTGTTATATAGAGTTATGTGAGTCAAAAGGAAATGACCTTTTGACTCATTGGTTATTATCCGTTTTATGAGGAGAGAGTTATGAGATTTGGTACATCATCACCACTCGCGCATACTTCACCGAAGGAGTGGGCAGAGCAGCAGGTTTCACTTGGCTGTAGAACTGTAGTTTTCCCGGTTCAGAGTAATGAACC
>CACZOE010000150.1 GCA_902782695.1 uncultured Lachnospiraceae bacterium
CAAGAAGATGAATGTTATCTATACAGATACATGGGTAGATATGGAATTCTTCAATAATCCGGCTTATCAGCAGCAGAAGGAAGAAACACTTGCGAAGATGATGCCGTATCAGATCAATGATGAATTCCTTGAAGGTTCTGAAGCTCTCGTATTCCATGACATGCCAATGCATGTTGGTTTTGAAATTTCTGAAAGTGTTGAGAAGAAGCATATGGAAACTATTCTTGACGAGGCTGAAAACAGAAGACATGCTGAAAAAGCAGTTATGTATTATTTGCTGACAAAATGCTAATGAATTAATTAAAAATGACGTGTGCTATCACACGTCATTTTTCTGAGTGTGTCAGGAAACTGTGGAGATAGCTGATCCTGGTTTATGACACAGATTGAAAGGAGGAAGAAATGAAACACCTGATCGATCCGATGGATCTCTCACTAGAAGAACTAAATGATATCCTTGAACTGGCAGAAAAGATGTATAATAATCCCGGAAAGTATGCTGAGGCTGCAAAGGGAAAGAAGATAGCAACACTATTTTATGAGCCTTCCACAAGAACAAGGCTGAGTTTTGAATCCGCTATGCTGGATCTTGGAGGAAATGTAATAGGGTTTTCCTCAGCAACTGATTCGTCAGTATCAAAGGGCGAGAGTGTGGAAGATACTGTAAGAACAGTAGGATGCTTTGCAGATGTAATAGCTATGCGTCATCCAAATGAAGGAGCTCCGAAGCTGGCTTCTATGTTTTCCCCTGTTCCAATCATAAATGCCGGGGACGGAGGACATAATCATCCTACCCAGACGCTTACAGACCTTGTTACCATCAGAAAAGAGAAGGGACGTCTCGATAATATGGTAATAGGTCTTTGTGGTGACCTGAAGTTTGGTCGTACAGTACATTCCCTTATAAAGGCCATGTCAAGATATGAAGGGATTAAATTTGTCCTGATATCACCTCAGGAGCTGAGAGTTCCGGACTATATTATTTCTGAGGTTATAGAACCGGCAGGTCTGGAATATGAAGAGGTTACTTCGCTTGAAGAAAATATCGGAAAACTGGACATGCTTTATATGACAAGAGTTCAGAGAGAAAGATTCTTCAATGAAGCTGATTATGTAAGACTGAAAGATACTTACATTCTCGATAGCAAGAAGATGAAGCTGGCGAAGCAGGATATGATCGTGCTTCATCCACTCCCAAGGGTAAATGAGATATCACCATCTGTTGACAATGATCCTCGAGCATGTTACTTCCGTCAGGTCAAGTATGGAAAGTTTGCGAGAATGGCTCTTATCAGCCGACTGATAGGGCTGGATGTAGACTAAGTATATCATCTGTTTATGGAGGATAATGGTCATGAAAAAGATTTATCGCTTGATTACGATATTATTAATGTCGTTAATGATAATAGGAATTCTGGCTGCAAAGTCTATAGAAGGAAATGCCGCAGGTTCGATCAAAGTTACATTATCTGATATAGCATATACTTACACCGGAAAGGCCTATAAACCAAAGGTAAAGGTTAAATATAAGGGAAAGAAGCTTTCTTCCAAAGATTATACTGTTAAATATGGAAAAGGAAGAAAAAAGGTTGGAAAGTATTCAGTAAAGATTAAACTTAAAGGAAAATATAAGGGTAGCAAAACAGTATACTTTACTATATATCCTGAGAAGAGTGAGATACAGGATATCCAACCAGAAAAGGGAGGATTCTCCATTAGCTGGACACCTATAACTGAACAGATAAGTGGCTACCAGATAATGTACGGCAAGGATGAGAATTTTTCTGATAAGACTGAAATAAAAGTTGATAAGATAAATAGTAAGTCTATAAATGGACTTGAGGGTGGTCTGAATTATTATGTGAGAATTCGCACCTATACAGAAGTAAAAGACAAGACATACTACTCTGAATGGTCAGAAGTAAAATCTGTTGTTCCTATAAAAGTATATCGATTCAGAAATGAAAATCTGAGAAGTCAGCATTATGATAAGCACGGCAGAGAAATGGGCTTTCCAAGTGAGGCGGCATACGAAGAAGCTGCTTCGGATGTAGTATTAAATCCGGCGGCGCTTCACAAGATAGAAAAAGAGGATGGCGATGACTGCTATTATCTGGAAGCTACGAATGACTTTGTGGTTGTATCCAGAGACGGATATATTAGAACATATTTCAGACCAGATAGTGGTAAAAGTTATTTTGATAAACAGTAGAAGAAAATTAAGAAAGGAAACGAGAAATGAAAATAGATAGTATCCAGAATGGAATCGTTCTTGACCATATAACTGCAGGAAATGCTATGAAGATCTACTATGATCTGGGGTTGGACAAGCTGGACTGCAGCGTTGCCATGATGCAGAATGTGAAGTCTGAGAAGATGGGAAAGAAGGACATCATAAAAGTTGATAAGGATGAGTATGATATAAATCTGGATGTGATCGGATACATCGATCCAGGTGTGACTGTAAGTATCATCAAGGAAGGTGTAACCATCGAAAAGAAGAAGGTTGATCTTCCGAAGCGACTTGTAAATATTAAGAAATGCAAAAATCCGAGATGTATCACAGCCATTGAACCTAATATCCCGCACATTTTCAATCTGACCGATGAGGAGAACAGAATCTATCGTTGTGAGTATTGTGAGTCTAAGTAAAAGACTTTTTGTGGACATAGAAAGAAATATGTGATATGAAAAATGATAATACAAAAAGTATATTGATCAAAGTGATTACAGTGGTCTTGTTTGTTGCTGTAGCCATGATAATTGTATTTGTCATGAATAATCTTGATCATGATGAATCCCAGCTGCTGCAAAGCACTGAGGCTACTACCGAGGACACTCTGATCGTTGAGATTCCAGATGAAGGAAAGAAGACAGAGGCAGCCACAACTGAGACTGACGTGACAGAAGAATCAGACGTATCCGAAGCTGACTCAGATGAGCAGTCAGAACTCCAGGAGTCAACTGATGTAACGGATGAAGCCCCGGTGTACGTATTTAGAAAACAGAAGCTTCTCGACCAGCATTATCAGAAGCATGGTATCGAAATGGGATTCAAGTCTGCAGAGGACTACGAGAAGGCTGCTTCTGCTGTTGCTACAAATCCAAAGTCACTTCATAAGACTGAATCGGAGGATGGAGACGACTGTTACTACCTGGAGGAAACGAATGAATTTGTTGTAGTATCTACAGATGGATATCTAAGAACATATTTTAAACCGGACAGAGGTAAAGCTTACTTTGATAAGCAGTAGAGTGATGCCGGGAGCCAAAGATTTATAACCCTGACACCATATATATAAAAGGAATAAAGAATATGATAAAAGCAAATAATCTTTCAATGATTTATGGGAAAGATTTCAAGGCAGTGGATAACTTGTCCTTCGAGATCAAACCTGGGGAAATAGTAGGGTTTGCAGGACCTAACGGGGCAGGAAAAACCACATGTATAAAAATGCTTACAGGTATTCTGAGACCTACTGAAGGAAGTGCCGAGATAAACGGATTCGACATAGTGAAAGAGCCGATAAAGGCTAAGGAAAGCTTTGCTTATGTTGCAGATAATCCGGATATACTTCTTCAGCTGACAGGAATAGAATACATTAATTATATTGCAAACCTTTACAGGGTTCCTGTTGAAACCAGAGAACCCCGTATAAATGAACTGGCAGAGCGTTTCGGAATCAGAGAGTCTCTTGGACGTCCCATGAAGGAATACTCTCATGGTATGCGTCAGAAAACCATGGTTATTGCAGCGCTGGTTCACAATCCTCCGGCATGGATACTTGATGAGCCAATGACCGGTTTGGATCCAACAGCTGCATTTGAGCTTAAATCAATGATGAAAGAACATGCCCAGAAGGGAAATGCGGTTCTTTTCTCGACACATGTTCTTGAAGTGGCTGAGAAACTCTGTGACCGTATAATGATCATCAATCATGGAAAGAATCTGTATCAGGGTACTGTGGAGGAACTGACTGAGCAGCATCCGGGTAAAGACCTTGAAGCTATTTTTATAGAGATGGTTGGCTAGTGTTTTCATATAAGGAATTATCATATGAATATTAAAAAAATCTTTTCTCTTGCTAAAGTTCTATCCAAGAATTCTGAGATGGAACTTCCCAAGAGTACTCTATATAGGGTGCTTGCAGCCTTTGCAGCACTCGGTATAATGATCCCGTGCTGTGTCATTGTTGGTTTTATCAGCTATATAATGACAGAGGCTCTTCTTGAGGTGGAGAGTCCTGGCGGTGGTATGCTTTTTGAACTGCAGATTTTATCTGCGTTTTCAATGATCTTTGGTATACTGGTTATTTTCAGTATACTGTTCTTTTCTTCTGACAGAGAACATTTCGTGACTCTGCCAATTCCCGTTCACCATCTGATGATGTCGAAATTCCTCTTTGCATATTTTGCCGAAAGTGTAATGGAATTTATGATTCTGATAGCTGTTTTTATCGGCTATTTCCTGGCAATAGGCAAAAATGTGGGAGTAGGAACTGCACTGCATCCGGTTGGACTTATAGGAGCGGTTCTTGGAACTGCACTTATACCTATGGTTCCGATGATCTACTGTGCGGTTTTCAGTCTGATTCTTATGGCCTGTCTCAGTAAGGTGAAGAGTACCGGAGTTTTCTACAGATTATCCACGGTCTTTCTGCTTATTTTTGCAGGTATATTTGTCTATTCTCTGAGAGGAATCGGAGAGATAAATATGGAGAACTATGTGGAGTCCCTTGGAAGTGGAGAAAATCTATTTTTAAGAACTCTGAATATCATATTCTTCCCTGTGCCCTGGCTGGCAAATGCAATCAGTGAAAACAGCATAGTTTATCTTCTAATGTATATAGCAGGAAATGTACTTCTTCTGGTAATCTTATATTTCCTTGGAAAGGCTCTATATCAGAAAGGACTTTATACGGCAGCTTCTCTGGGCTCTTCAAAGAAAGCGGAGATTAAAGCAAAGGATATATCCGGAGATTCACAGCTGAAAGCCTGCTTTATGAAGGAGGTCCGTGTTATTCTCAGAACCAAGGCCTTTTCCGGTAACTGTGCTTATATAAATGTACTCTGGCCTGTGGGAGCATTCCTGCTGTTCCACTTCACAAAAAATAAAGGTGGTATGGCTGATTTTATGGAAATGTATGCTCAGGGTAAGGAGAGAGCGGAAATGATTCTCCTTATGGCAGTCATATCCATTTCCTTCATAGCAACGGCTCTTAATTCTCTGGCCTCCACATCATTTACCAGAGAAGGACAGCACCTGAGTCTGATTAAGTATATTCCTGTTAGATATGAGACACAGATATTTGCAAAGGCTATAGTAAGTTTTGTGTTTACCTATCCATGTCTCGTGATTACGGATATAATCATCTGTGCCTATATGAAGACTCCTGTTTATGAATGTCTGATATATGCACTTCTGATGCTGCTGGCTCACATTATCTCCATCATTATTGGTATGAGTCTTGACAGCGCATCTCCTTATCAGGAATGGGACGACGAGTACAGTGCACTCAGAGGTAATCTGAATACTTTCTTCAATATGGCCATAATGATGTTTTGTGCCGGTATAGTGGCTGTAATAGGAATACTTATCTACGAAGTTATAAAGCTGCCAATAGCAGTTTATTATATAATTATGTTTGCAGTTCTCTCGGCCGCCATGGTCAGGTTGCTTATGGTAGGACCAGCCAGGATAGTTGGTAATCTTGAAAAACTGTAGATTATTCATAAAAAAATCGTTTCAAAACGTGAACTGTTAACAGTTTTGTAATATTTTTATTTACAAATCTGAAATATGTGTTATAATTATGAAGTTAAATTGTATTACGTAAACTAAATTGACACAAAAATCAGTTATTTAACATAGAAAAAGATTGAGGAAGATCATTCTATTATGGAGCAATATGTTATCAGAGGTGGTAAGCCTCTTGAGGGTGAAGTCGTTATAGCTGGGGCAAAGAATGCTGCACTTGGTATACTTGCGGCTGCTGTTATGACAGACGAAAAGGTCTTAATAGAAAATGTACCTTATGTATCCGATACACGAACCCTGTTAAAGGCTATCGAGAATATCGGAGCAACAGTTGAATATAAAGACAGGCATACTGTCGTTATCTGTGGAAAGGGTATCCGTGAGAGACAGCCGGTGGATGATGAATACATCCGCAAGATCAGAGCCTCTTATTATCTGATTGGCGCCCTTCTGGGTAAGCATAAGTATGCAAATGTAGCACTTCCAGGTGGATGTGATATTGGAGCTCGTCCTATCGATCTCCATATCAAGGGCTTTGAGAAACTGGGTGCAAAGACTGAGATAGTTCCAGGCGGAAGCATTGTTGCAGAGGCTGAGGAGCTTCGTGGTGCACACATTTATCTCGATACAGTATCTGTAGGAGCTACCATCAATATCATGATGGCTGCTGCGCTCAGTCCGGGAAAAACCACTATAGAGAATGCTGCCAAAGAGCCGCATATAGTTGACGTGGCTAACTTCCTGAATACAATGGGAGCAAATATAAAGGGTGCAGGTACTGATGTTATCAGAGTTCGTGGTGTTGAGAAGCTTCATGGTGCAGAGTATTCTATTATACCTGATCAGATTGAGGCTGGAACATTTATGGCAATGGCAGTTGCTACTCGTGGAAATGTACTTATAAAGAATGTAATCCCTAAGCATCTGGAGGCTATTTCTTCAAAGCTGGTAGAAATGGGTGCGCATGTTATAGAATATGATGATTCAGTGAGAGTTATGGCTGATGGAGTACTTAAGGCTACTCAGATAAAGACTCTTCCTTATCCTGGATTCCCAACAGATATGCAGGCTCAGATGTCTGCCATACTGGCTCTTTCAGAGGGAACAAGCATCGTAACAGAGAGCATATTTGAAAACCGTTTCAGATATGTTGCAGAGCTTGCCCGTATGGGAGCAAAAATAAGGGTTGAAGGTAATTCTGCTATTATCTCAGGAATCAAGAACTACAGTGGAGCAAGACTTGTTGCTTCTGACCTTCGTGCCGGAGCTGCACTTGTAATTGCTGCACTCTCTGCAAATGGTATAAGTACCATTGAGGATATCCAGTATATCAAGAGAGGTTACGAAGATTTTGATGAGAAAATCCGTGACCTGGGTGGTGTAATGTACATAGCAAAGGACGAGAGAGAAGTCCAGAAGCTGAAGCTTCAGGCAGTATAACCTGAAAACGTCGAGGATTTTTGGTTTTATTAAAATGAAAGTATCAGATGACAATCGTGGTTAAGCGGTTGTCATCTTTTTTAAATTCTTTTGTACATTTTTTCCATTGTGACTCACTCTTGTCACACCTCTTCTCATATGGTACAATGTCTCTCAAGCGCTTTGTTCTGTTATGACTTTGTAAAAGTTCCATTAGCTTAGGCAAAGTGCTGCAAATAAAGCGAAAGAAGGAGAAGGAATAATGGCAAAGAAACCTTATTACATTACAACTGCGATTGCCTATGCTTCAGGAAAGCCTCATATAGGCAACACTTATGAAATCGTACTTGCAGACAGTATTGCAAGGTACAAAAGATTTATCGGATATGACGTGCGTTTCCAGACGGGAACAGATGAGCATGGTCAGAAGATTGAGACAAAGGCTTTTGAAGAACTCAACACTCCAAAGGAATTTGTTGATGAGAAGGCTGCTGAAATCAAGCGTATATGGGATCTGATGAATACTTCCTATGATAAGTTTATCAGAACCACTGACGTTGATCATGAGAAGCAGATACAGAAGATATTTAAGAAGCTTTATGATCAGGGTGATATCTACAAGGGTTCCTATGACGGACTTTACTGTACACCATGTGAGTCCTTCTGGACAAAATCACAGCTGGTAGACGGCTGCTGCCCTGACTGCGGAAGACCTGTTAAGGAAGCTTCCGAGGAAGCATATTTCTTCAAGATGAGTAAATATGCTCCAAGACTTATCAAATATATAGACGATCATCCGGAATTCATTCAGCCGGAAGCAAGAAAGAATGAGATGGTAAACACATTCCTTAAGCCGGGACTTCAGGATCTCTGTGTTTCAAGAACTTCATTTAAATGGGGTATCCCTGTAGACTTTGATCCGAAGCATGTAGTTTATGTATGGATTGATGCTCTTTCAAACTATATCACCGGTCTTGGTTATGATGTGGATGGAAATTCAGATGAGCTGTTCAAGAAGTACTGGCCGGCTGATCTTCACCTTATAGGTAAGGATATCCTGAGATTCCATACTATTTACTGGCCAATCATGCTCATGGCTCTGGGACTTCCGCTTCCAAAGCAGGTGTTTGGACATCCATGGCTTCTTCAAAGTGATGGCAAAATGAGTAAATCTCGTGGTAATGTACTTTACGCAGATGACATGGTTGATCTCTTCGGCGTTGATGCTGTACGTTACTTCCTGCTTCATGAGATGCCTTATGAAAATGATGGTGTAGTATCATGGGAGCTCATGATCGAGAGAGTGAATTCTGATCTTGCAAATACTCTGGGTAACCTTGTAAACAGAACTATTTCAATGATCAATAAATACTTCGATGGTGTGGTTACAAGAACAGGAATCACAGATGAAGTGGATGATGATCTGAAGAGAGTAGTCGGAGATACCAGACTCAGAGTCAATATCTGCATGGATAAACTTCGTGTGGCTGATGCCATGACAGAGGTTTGGAATCTCTTTAAGAGATGTAATAAATATATAGATGAAACTATGCCTTGGGCACTGGCAAAGGAAGAGGGTAAGCAGGACAGACTTAATGAAGTTCTTTACAACCTCGTTGAGAGTATCACTATTGGTGCTTCCCTTCTCGAGTCCTTTATGCCGGAAACTTCAGAAAGAATCCTTGGACAGCTTAGAACTTCTAAGAGAAGCGTAACTGAGATGGGTACCTTCGGACTCTATCCATCAGGCGGAAAGGTAACAGATGATCCTGAAATCCTTTTTGCAAGAATTGATATGAAGGAAATGCTGGAAGAAATTGAAAGAAGATTCCCTCCTGTAGAGGTAGATCCTGAGGAAGAAAAGAAAGCTGAAAAGAAGAAGGAAGAGGCAAAGAAGGAAGCTGAAAGAAAGGAGCCTACAAAAGTAGAGGCTATTCAGAAAGCACTTCTTACAATTGATGATTTTGACAAAATGCAGCTCCAGATTGGTGAGGTTCTGTCTTGTGAGGAAGTGCCTAAGTCAAAGAAACTTCTTTGTTCACAGGTTCAGGTTTCAGGACGAGTACTTCAGATCGTATCAGGAATCAAGAGCTATTACAGCCCTGAAGATATGGTTGGTAAGAAGGTTGTAGTTATTACAAATCTTGAGCCTGCAAAACTAGCGGGAGTAGTTTCAGAAGGAATGCTTCTCTGTGCTGAGGATGATGAAGGAAGACTTGCACTGCTTACAGCAGATAAAGATGTACCGGCAGGATCTATGATAAGTTAGTTCGAAAATTTCTCATGTTGAATATATGGACAAAAAAGGTTTTCTCGACTCGCGCCGGGGAAGGCACTCTCTGAGAAAATGAGAAAACTATGTAACTTAGGTTTGGAAGGATGAAAAAGAATAGTAAATTTATAAGAAGATTGATTAGCCTGCTGATTTCGCTGTCACTTCTGGCGTCTCTTACGGGCTGTGGTTCCAGCAGTTCGCATTATTCAGCATATGTGAAGAGTCTTATCACGGCTAACTATCTGGGAAGAACAAATGAATATGTTAAACTGACGGGGGCCGATGAGGATGATGCGGAGGCACTGTATCTTCAGAATGTAACCCGTCTGGCTGATAACCTGTCAGAATTCTACAGGCTGGATATATCCGGTGATCCGGAACTTGCTCCTGCCATGGTGGATCTGGCGAAGCAGATATACGGAAAAACGAAATTCAATGTAGGTTCGGCATACAAGGATAATAATATCAATTATGTTGATGTTACTATCTACCCGATCAATATTCTGAATCAGACAAATGAAGAGATTTATGCTTATATAGAGAAGTTTAATGCCGCGGTGGATAGAGGTGAATATAACAACTACACCAAGGAAGAGTATGAGTATGAATTTGCCAGTGGAATCATAGGTATTCTGGCTGGCGCTGTTAGTGAGATAGAGTATAAGGAGCCTGAAACAGTAAAGGTTCGTATCATTACCTCTGAGGATACCTACTATATAGGTAATGAAGATTTCAGAAATATCGATATGGCAATAATAGCCACGGATGTTACTGCACTTGCTTCTCTGACTGATGCTGAGGAAGAAGAACCGGAAGGCGTACTCTCTGATGATATTGATCTGACAGATATAGATCTGGATCAGCTGAATCTGTCTACACCGTCAGATGTGGATCTTGGAACTGCATCTGATCCAACAGGATATTAGAATAGTTTAGCGTTAGATTTTAAAGGATTTCATAAACCTCTTTGTCCGCAAAAACGGATGAAGAGGTTTTTGATTTGCCTCATAGGTGTTAAAAGGTACTTTTGACACCCTCATCATATATGTGATATAATAGCAAAGATTGTTGTATAGAAAGGACAACGATTTTGGAAAGCTTCAGAAAGCTTAGCGCCACAGCGCCTGATAAGTCAGGGGATGAAAAAATTTTCAGACCTTGCTTCAGACGTCGACGAGGTAGGGAGTTATCGAAACTTTAAATAAATGTATATAGACACAGTTTATCTCATTTGTTTATTGCAAAACTCGGCGGATGCTCCTTCGGACGGCACATTCGTGATTCATGGTTTTAAAACCTTCGGGTAACCGGAGACACAGAGGACTATGAAGCGTGCATAACTAATTTACCGGAATGTTCAAGGTCCGGGAGATTTTGTAGTTGATGTGATTTTTTGTCATGTCTGCTTTATTATGTTTGCACGAAAGGAGAACGAAATATGTGCGGTATTATTGGATATACAGGAAAAGAAGCTGCTAAGGATATTCTTATAAATGGTCTTAAGCAGCTGGAATACAGAGGTTATGACAGTGCCGGAATCGCTGTTCTGGATGAGAAAACTGGCATTGTCATGAAGAAAAGAGTGGGTAAGGTTGCTGAGCTTGAGCAGGCTGCTTCAGGCGAAAGTACACAGGCTACCTGCGGAATAGGTCATACCAGATGGGCTACACATGGTGGTGTAACAGAGACAAATGCACACCCTCATCGTCAGGGCTCAGTCACTATATGTCACAACGGAATCATTGAGAATTATAAAGAACTTACTGCTGAGTATGGTCTGAAAAATATTCTCAACTCAGAAACTGATACTGAGGTTGTGGCAGCACTTCTTGATAAATTCTATGAAGGAAATCCCTATAAGACAATTAAAAAGGTTATAGATCTTCTTGCAGGCTCATTTGCGCTCTGCATCATGTTTGATGACCAGCCGGGACAGATATTTGCTATAAGAAATGTAAGCCCTATGGTAGCTGCTTCTTTTGAAGGCGGCTCTATTATAGCGTCTGATCTCACGGCTGTTATTAATTTCTCAAAGAAATACTTTGTAGTACCTGAGTATCACATTCTTACACTTTCTCAGTCAGGTATCGACGTTCAGGATCTGAAGGGAAGAAAAGTTGAACCTGAAATACTTGAAGTTAACTGGGATATTACTTCTGCCCAGAAGGGTGGCTATCCACATTACATGCTTAAAGAGATAAATGAACAGCCGGAAGCACTTGAGAGAACTATTGCTCCAAGAATTCAGGACGGACTTCCATTCCTTGAGGATGATGGAATTGACGATGAAGTGCTGAAAAATCTGAAGAGTATAGTTGTTGTTGCCTGCGGTACTGCAATGCATGCCGGAATGGTAGGAAAGTCTCTTATTGAATCAAAGCTTAGAATTCCGGTTACGGTTGAGATTGCATCAGAATTCAGATATAAGGATCCAATCATTGATTCAGATACGCTGGTTATAGTTGTTTCCCAGTCCGGTGAAACCATAGATACACTTGAGGCACTTCGCCTTGCAAGGAAAAAAGGCTGCAAAGTGCTTTCAATAGTAAATGTAAAAGGCTCCACTATTGCCAGAGAAAGTGATTACGTACTCTATACACATGCCGGTCCTGAGATAGCAGTTGCAAGTACAAAGGCATATACAGTTCAGATATCCGCTATGTATATACTCGCTGCAAGAATTGGGTATGTTAAGGAGATTTTATCTGCAGACGAAGTCAGAGACTTTATGACCAGACTGTCAGGAGTCGGCGAAATAATGCAGGAGACTATAAACTCTTCAAATGATATCAGAAGAATTGCAAATCATATCAAAACTGCACCGGATGTATTCTACATCGGACGTGGAATTGATTATACTATAAGTTTGGAGGCTTCTCTCAAGCTGAAGGAGATATCTTATATACATGCAGAAGCATACGCTGCAGGAGAGCTTAAGCATGGAACCATTGCGCTTATTTCAGAGCAGGTACCTGTAATTGCCATAGCTACAGAGGAAAGTGTATATGCAAAGGTTATCTCAAATGTGAGAGAGGTTAAGTCCAGAGGAGCATATGTAATCCTCATCTGTCAGGAAGGAAAGACAGAGAGCGAGGAGGTATGTGACAAGCAGATATTTATACCAAAGACAGACAGTGAATTTGGAGTATTTGCTACTGCTGTAATACTTCAGCTGATAGCTTATTATACCTCTGATGCAAAAGGACTTGATGTTGACAAACCACGTAATCTTGCAAAATCAGTAACAGTGGAATAGGAGAATAAATATGTATACTATTGCAGATCTTTACGATTTGGAACATACACTTGCGAAGGATTATCTCTCGCAGTTCACTTATCCTTGGGAAGCCCTTAAAGGAATAAAAGATTTTATCCTGGAGCTTGGTCCTACACTTGGAGAAGACTATGAAGAGGTTTCAGAAGGAGTCTGGGTACATAAGACAGCTACTGTATTTCCATCAGCCTATCTGGGAACACCCTGCATCATAGGTCCGAATACAGAAGTCAGACATGGTGCATTTATCCGTGGTTCAGCTCTTGTAGGTGCTGACTGCGTTGTTGGAAACAGTGTAGAGCTTAAAAATGTAATCCTTTTTGATCATGTTCAGACACCACATTATAATTATGTGGGTGATTCAATACTTGGTTACTTCAGTCATATGGGTGCAGGCAGTATCACCAGTAATGTAAAGAGTGATAAGCAGCTGGTTGTAGTACATAATGGTACAGAGCAGATGGAAACCGGAATAAAGAAATTCGGTGCCATGCTGGGAGATTATGTTGAGGTCGGATGCAATGCGGTCTGCAATCCGGGAACAGTTATAGGTAGACATTCCAATGTTTACCCTACTTCCTGCGTCAGGGGAGTGGTTCCGGAGAATTCCATCTGGAAAGATAATGGTGAAGTGATCCATAAGGAGGATAAAAAATAATGGGAAAATATTTTGGTACAGACGGTTTTCGTGGAGAGGCTAATAAGGATCTGACATTTGAACATGCAGTTAAAATTGGTCGTTTCCTGGGCTGGTACTATGGTGCGAAAGAAGGAAAGAAAGCGAAAGTTGTTATAGGAAAGGATACCAGAAGAAGCTCATACATGTTTGAGTATGCTCTTTGTACCGGACTCATGGCAAGCGGGGCTGATGCTTACATCATGCATGTTACAACAACACCTTCCGTAGCATATATAGCAAGAGTAGATGATTTCGATTGCGGTATCATGATCTCTGCTTCTCATAATCCTTTTTATGATAATGGAATCAAGCTTCTTAATGGAAACGGTGAGAAGATGGATGAGGCAACTATTCTTGAGGTTGAACAGTATCTGGATGGTAATATCGAGATTCCTATAGCTGAAAGAGCTGAAATAGGAAGAACAGTTGACTATGTTGCAGGTCGTAACCGCTATGTAGGTTATCTCATTTCTATGAGCAAATACAGCTTCAAGAATGTAAAAGTTGGTCTGGATGTAGCTAATGGTGCAGCATGGCAGATAGCTAAATCAGTATTTGATGCACTTGGTGCAAAGACCTACGTTATGAATGATAATCCTGATGGATGCAATATCAACACAGACTGTGGCTCGACTCATATCGAACATCTGCAGAAATTTGTCGTTGAAAAAGGACTGGATATCGGATTTGCTTATGACGGTGATGCAGACAGATGTCTCTGTGTAGATGAAAAAGGAAATGTAGTTACAGGTGATCATATTCTGTATGTATATGGCCTTTACATGAAGGAACGTGGAAAGCTCATAAATAATAAAGTAGTTACTACTGTCATGAGTAACTTTGGTCTGTACAAAGCATTCGACAAGGTTGGTATTGAGTATGACAAGACCAGCGTCGGTGATAAATATGTATATGAAAATATGGTTCATACAGGAAACCGTATAGGCGGTGAGCAGTCCGGTCACATTATCTTTTCAAAATATGCAACTACAGGCGATGGTATCCTGACCAGTCTGAAGATGATGGAAGTTATGCTTGCAAAGGAAAAGCCTATGTCAGAGCTTACTGCACCGGTAGTGTATTATCCTCAGGTATTAAAAAATATCAGAGTGAAGAGTAAACCAGAAGCACAGAATGATCCGGATGTTCAGGCTGCAGTTGCAAAGGTTGCAGAGGAGCTGGGAGATACAGGTCGTATACTTGTTAGAGAGTCCGGAACAGAACCGGTTATCCGTGTAATGGTTGAGGCAGAGAGTGACGAAATATGCGAAAAATACGTCGATCAGGTGATCAAGGTTATAGAAGAAAAAGGTCACTTTGCATAGAGTTTTCTATGAAATTTTAGACCCTCCCCAAATGGGGAGGGTTTTTTAAAAATAAAGTGCATATTGTTGGTTCATGTGTTATACTACAGGTTAGGATTTTTTTTCAGTGAAAGGGGAAAAACTATGGCATTAGAAATCAAAACAGTATCTTTTGGTGGATATGATAAAGGTGCTACTGAGACTTATGTATTAGAGCAGCAGAAAAAATACGAGAGTGAAATAAATAAGCTTCGTGAAGATGCTGCAAAACTCAGTGAGGCCGTTAAAGGACTTCAGCAGATGCGTGAAGCAAATATGACAGAGTCAAAAAGTACTATCGGAGAACTTCAGAGTGTAAACGAAGAAATGAAATCAGAACTGGCTCGTCTTAAGGGTGAACTGGAAGGCTATAAAGAAAGAGAAAGAGAATCAGCTTCCAGATATGAATCAATATCAAGAACCCTTCTTGCAGCAAGAGAAAATGCAGATGCACTTACACAGAAGACAAACGAGGAGTGTGAAGCAAAAACTGCAGAGACTACTGCTCAGTGTAAGGCTATGATCGAAGAGACAACTGCCAGATGTGAGAAGCTTAAGAATGCTACAGAATCTGAGTGTGACAGACTTCTTTCCCAGACACAGAGCAGCTGCCAGGAACAGAAAGAGACTGTATACGCTGAATGTGACAGCCTCAAGAGAAAGACTAAGGAAGAGACTGACAGACTTACACAGGAAACAGAAGCAAAGTGCAGTCAGCTCACTCGTGAGACTCAGGAAAGATGTGATAACCTGAATGCACAGACTGAGTTTGCATGTGCTAAGCTTAAGGAAGATACAATAGCTGAATGCGACAGACAGAAGGCTGAGACCAGAGAAGAAATCCGTCAGAACAGAACTCTTGTAAAGAGAGAGTTTGATTCTATAGGCGGATTTATGGCACAGCTTCAGAATGCACTTAAGGAAGTTACTATTGCTGTTGATGATACAAAGAAACTTACAGACAGCGCATTCAGAGATATAGATAATTCAAGTGTTTCACAGACTGAAGAGTCTGAGGAAACTGAGGAAGAATCAGGTATTGAATATACTTCTGATTCAAGATATTAATCAGATATAACATTTCTATAGAAGTTACTTATCCGGACGGGGAAGGGGGTCTACATGGGCGTAGAAGCTAAAGGCATTTCAAAAAAGTTTCTCAAGAAATATAAAATTGATGAATGTATTAATCAATTTGCTTCAGCCTGTGGACTATATTCTACATTGCTTGATATCAATGGAAAGATGCTTGTAGAGCCTTCCGGTCCTAAGACTTATCTGGGCGAATTCTATGTAACGGTTACCAATCCCAAATATCGTAAGGCTTATTCGGATATTGTGAGTTGTATGGCTGATACCGGTGAATCCCTGTATTCTGAGATTGATGATGGAAATCCTGATACAAGGATTGCAGTGGCGCCTATTTTTGTGGGTGGAAATTTTGCTGCTGCATGGGTGCTCTATGCTCATACGAAATCTCAGAATCATAAGCTGTTTAAGGCCTTTGATAAGTTCAGTACCATGGCAAAGAGTCTGTCAGTTATGATAGAAGGCCTGTATAAAGGTAGTGTTACTATTACTGAGGATAAAAAGGTCAGGGCAGAACTGGAATTTGCGAAAGAGTGCAGTGACCTTACTGATGAGATAATGGACACTGTTGGCGATGAGGGTATGGAGTCCCTTAGCATTTTCTATGAGAAGGTTGGTAAACTTCTGAATGTAGACTATATAGTTTACTATGTAGTTGATGAAGAACGTCCAGGACATATGATTCTTAATGAATACTGGGCTAAGGAAGGCAAGGGAGAAAAAGCTGAGTCGACCTTTAGATGGGAAAATGACCATTACTCTCTGGAAATTGCCAAGCAGATAAAGAAAAACGGGCTTGTTATTGATAAGAATAATATGACAAACAAGATGCGTGTAGAGGTATTCCAGGGAAATGCGAAAGCAGTTATGGTTTTTCCTGTTTATCTGAAGGGTCAGTATCATGGAAGATTGATTTTTATCGAAAATACAAAGGAACGAGTATGGAGTTCTGCGGAGCAGGGATTTGCAAGGCAGGTTACAGAAATCATTTCCAGATACATTACCGTAAAGCTTCATGTGAATGAGGTCGAAGAAGGCTGGCAGATAGTGAAATGTGTAGCTGAATCCATACCGGATATGGTGGTGGTCAGAAGCCTTAATAGCGGTAAGGTATTATATGCAAATGATGCATTTAAAAAGAAACTGGGTACAGGTATCGTTGGAAAAAGTATAAGCCGTCTGCTTCCTATTCAGGAACCGGCACCTGAGGAAGAAGGTGCTGCTTCAGAGAGGAAAGTAGTACGCTATCAGAGATATATAGATCAGTTAGGTGATATATATAATATAGCAGAGAGCTATCATAGATGGGGACACCATGAAAGGGTGTCAATAATTGTTCTTGCGCTTGCAAGGTAAAAAATTAAGTAGTGAGGAAATATAATGGCGAGTCTAGATGTCGGAATAGATCTTGGAACTTCCAATATCCTGATATATATCAGGGGAAGGGGAATAGTTCTGAGTGAACCAACAGTTATAGCATTTGATAAAGATTCAGAAAAAATAGTTGAAATAGGTGAGGAAGCAAAGCTCATGCTCGGACGTACTCCGGGCAACCTTATAGCAATCAGACCGCTGAAACACGGCGTAATATCTGATTATACTAAAGCAGAAGAAATGCTTAAGTACTTCATAAAAAAAGCAATTGGAAGAAACTTCTTCGGAAGAAGACCTCATATATCCATATCAGTTCCATCAGGTGCAACTGAGGTGGAAAAAAGAGCAGTTGAAACATCCACATATAATGCAGGTGCAAGATATGTGAATCTGGTTGAGGAACCGATTGCAGCGGCTATAGGGGCAGGCATTGATATAGTAAGACCTGTAGGAAATATGATCGTTGATATCGGTGGAGGTACTACTGATGTAGCTGTCATATCTATGGGAGGACCGGTTGTTACTTCATCTATAAAGGTTGCAGGAAATGAATTCGACGATGCTATCATAAAGTATGTCAGAAAGCGCCATAATCTTTTGATTGGAGACAGAACTGCAGAAGAGGTAAAGATCACCATTGGAACCAGTTATAAGCGTCCGGAGAACATTTCCATGGATGTGAGAGGAAGAGACCTGGTTACAGGACTTCCAAAGACGGTGACTATTACTTCCGATGAGACTGAAGAGGCTCTCAGAGAAGCTACAGGACAGGTGGTTGAGGCTATTCATTCTGTTCTTGAAAGAACTCCGCCTGAACTGGCTGCAGATATTGCGGACAGAGGAATCGTTCTTACAGGAGGCGGTGCACTTCTTCACGGACTTGAACAGCTGGTAGAGGAAAAAACAGGTATCACAACTATGACAGCAGAGGATCCAATGTCTGTTGTTGCTGTTGGTACAGGAAAATATGTAGATTATCTTGCAGAGCAGGAGTAACTGTCCTGTCTGGGATTATATTTAAAAGTAAAGATGTGGGTGTCAAATTCGTTTTGACACCCACATATATTTAAACAAAGGAAGATACATGGTTCAGGAAGGATATATAAACAAAATAATATATCAGAATGAAGAAAACGGTTATAGTGTTTTTGTTGTGGAAACTTCCGAGGGAGATGACATTTTTGTTGGAAATGTTCCTGGAGTTGCGGAGGGAATGTATATCCAGGCTGAAGGAGAGTATGTTCATCATCCGCAGTATGACATCCAGTTCAAGGTAAACTCTGCTGAACTTAGTATGCCAAGCGATACTGAAGGGATAGTCAGATTTCTTGGTTCAGGAATCATCAAAGGAATAGGCGAAGCGCTGGCAAAAAGAATGGTGAAAAAATTCGGAGATGATACTCTCAGGATAATAGATGAAGAACCGGAAAGGCTTGCAGAAGTTCGAGGAATCTCCATGAAAATGGCAGAGAAAATAGCTGTCAGATACAGCGAGAACCGCAGCTATAGAAATGTTATCATGTTCCTTTCGAAGTATGGCATTACTGTAAAGACCTCTATGAAGATCTATAAGGAATTTGGTGATGAAATATATAACATTATCAGAAACAATCCATACAAGATAGCTGATCATGTACCGGGAATAGGATTTAAAACTGTAGATAATCTTGCCATGCAGGCAGGAATAGCGGCTGATTCTCAGTATCGTATAAGCTCAGCTATCATATATACTCTTGGTCAGTCCATGAGTTTCGGACATATGTATGTGCCTCAGGATGTACTTATTAATGAGGTATATAATCTTTTGAGACCACAGCTGTCACTTGAGGAATTCAGTGAGCAGGCCGAGAAGCTTCTGGGGGATATGATAGCAGATTCAAAGATCATATCGGATGGAAAAACAGGTGCATCTTCATTTGGTCATGAAATGGAGGACAGGCTTCAGATTCTTTTTGATGACGAAACCGAATCTGATGGTGTAAGTACCGTTACTTCTGGTGTGGATACGTCAGATACCGATATAAATGATACGGATAATGGTGCTCCACACATTTACACCAGATGGAATTATTTCACCGAGCTTGAAAGTGCTAAAAGACTCCTGGGACTGAAACTGGATTATGATATAGATGAAAAAGAAATCCTGCAGGCTATTAAGCAGGTTGAAAAGGATACAGATATGGAACTGTCTGAGGAGCAGAGAAAAGCTGTTATGCTGGCGGTCAGTTCAGGTGTATCTGTTATCACGGGTGGTCCGGGTACAGGAAAAACAACTATAATAAATGCAATTATCAGATATTTCGAATATCAGGGAGACCGGGTGCTCCTGGCAGCGCCTACAGGCCGTGCTGCAAAAAGAATTACAGAGTCTACAGGTTATAAGGCTGAAACCATTCACAGATTGCTGGAGTTCTCTGGTGAGCCTGGAGAGGATGGCGAAAAGGTTGCTCTTAAATTTAATCGAAATGAAATGAATCCACTGGAAACAGAGGCGGTTATCATAGACGAAGCATCCATGGTTGATGCGGCTCTTTTTCATGCGCTTCTTAAATCTGTGGTTCAGGGATGCAGGCTTGTTCTTGTTGGAGATACGGATCAGCTGCCTTCTGTTGGTGCAGGAAATGTACTTCACGATATTATTCATAGTGACTGTTTTCCTGTCACTACCCTCAGCAGGATCTACAGACAGTCAGATAAGAGCAGCATAGTTGAAAATGCACATAAGATAAAGGATGGAATACATCTGGAGATAAATAATAAATCCAGTGATTTCTTTTTTATACCGAGAAGGAATGCATCTGAAATAGAAAAAGAACTGGGAGAACTGGTTACTAATAATCTCCCGAATTATCTGAAGGTATCTCCACTTGATATAGAAGTTATCACACCTACCAGACAGTTTGAACTTGGCTGTACTGAACTGAATAAAAAGCTTCAGAAAAAACTGAATCCACCTTCGCCAGATAAGCGGGAAAAGGAACACGGCGATATGATCCTTCGCGAAGGTGATAAGGTAATGCAGATAAGAAATAATTATAAGCTGGAATGGAGTGTATACAGCGAAAAGGGTAAGAACCTTATCATTGACCAGGGAGTTGGTGTTTTTAATGGTGACATGGGCATCATTACTGAGATAAATGATTTTGATGAAAAAGTAATAATTACATTTGATGACGGCCGGGTTACTGAGTACGAATACTCCCAGCTGGATGAACTGGAGCATGCTTTTGCCATAACTATTCATAAATCCCAGGGATCTGAATATCCGGCAGTTGTGATTCCTATATTTGCAGGACCACCAAAGCTGATGAACAGAAATCTGCTCTACACTGCGGTTACAAGAGCAAAGCAGATGGTGGTAATTGTAGGAAATCTTAACAGAATAAATGAGATGATAGATAATATCCTGGATCAAAGGAGATATACCGGATTTGAAAAAAGGATCAGGGAGCTGGCTTCCCAATCTGAACATGATGAGTATATGAGTCTGTTTGAGGAGGATATGTTTTAGGGGGTACTTTAATGACGATTCTTGATGCTATATACCCACCACACTGTGCCATCTGTGACAAGGTGATTTCACCGTCTGGAAGCCATATCTGTGACAGCTGCAGAAGGCGCCTTCCCTATGTTGGAGAACCCAGGTGTCTCAGGTGTGGGAAAGAGATAGAAAATGAAGAAGAGGAGTACTGCCGTGACTGCAGCAGCAAGAGGCGAACCTTTATAAAAGGTTTTCCTCTTTTTAAGTATGTTCCTCCTGTAAGTGACAGTGTTATGGAAATGAAATATTCCGGCAGACAGGAGCATGCTGTTTTTTACGGGGAGGAAATGGCGGCTGTATTTGGGGAGTGCTACCTGTCCTTAGGAATTCAGGCTTTAATTCCTGTTCCTCTTCACAAGAAGAAACTGATAATAAGAGGCTATAATCAGGCAGAACTGATTGCCAGAGTAATAGGGAAAAAACTGGATATTCCTGTTGTTACAGATCTTATAATAAGGAATGAAAATACAAGACCTCAGAACGAACTGGATAATATTGAAAGAGAAAATAATATAAAGTCTGCATTTACAGGTAATGAAAAAAATTACTTGAAAAAGCATGGAAAGCTTCCTGAAATTGTTATGCTAATAGATGATATTTACACAACAGGTGCTACTATAGAAGCCTGTACTGAGATATGTTACAACCTTGGGATAAGGGAGGTCTATTACACCAGTGCTTGTATAGGGGCTGCTAAATGATACAGTGAATATGCTGGTGTCTCAGTCACTTGCCACAGTTATGATTAGGTGGTAAAATAGCACAGGAACAAAAAACACCAATCTCATTATAAAGAAAGATAACTATATTATAAAGAAAGACAGGTATTAATTTATATGAATAATACAGATAAAAAAATCAGGCTTGCTCTTATTTTTGGTGGTCAGTCCAGTGAGCATGATGTATCATGTGTATCTGCTTCAACTGTAGCAGGGGTTCTGGACAGAGATAAATATGATATCACATTTATCGGAATCACCAGGGACGGACACTGGCTTCTGGTAGAGGATGAGTCGGAAATTTCCGGACGTGAGTGGGAGAAGGCCATAGTAGAAGCTGCTGATGAAGAAGCGAAGGCTGCTGCACTGGAGAGGTTTCCAAAAGCTATCATATCTCCGGATACAGAACATTCACTTCTGATAAAGAAAAATGGAGTCTATGAGAAAAAGGAACTGGATGTGGCACTTCCAATTCTTCACGGACTTTTCGGTGAGGACGGAACTATTCAGGGACTTTTCGAAATGGCGCATTTGCCATATGTTGGATGCGGACATCTGTCATCTGCCATTACTATGGATAAGTTCTTTACAAAGGTTGTGGCAGACAGTATCGGAGTTCCACAGGCTGATTATGTTGGTGTAAGAGACTATGAGATCAAGGGAGGAAACAGAAGAACTGAGGCTCCTGATATAGATAAACTGGTGGAGAGGATTGAGGCAAAAAGAGAGTATCCTATGTTTGTAAAGCCTTCCTGTGCAGGTTCCTCTATGGGTATTACAAAGGCTCATAACAGAGAAGAACTTATCAAGGGACTAGGTATTGCTGCAGATAATGACAGTAAGATACTTGTGGAAGAGTCCATCATAGGAAGAGAGATAGAGTGTGCGGTATTTGGCTATGGAGATAACGCTTTTGCTACAGGAGTTGGTGAGATAGTAGCTGCGGCTGAATTTTATGATTTTGATGCCAAATATAACAATTCTGAATCACTTACATTGCTTGATCCGGAGCTTCCTGAGGGAAAGGCAGATGAGATAAGAGAGACAGCTCTGAAGATATACAGAGCCTGTGACTGCTTTGGATTTGCAAGAGTTGATTTCTTCCTGGAAAAAGATACTAACAGAGTTGTGTTTAATGAGATAAATACGATTCCTGGACATACCTCTATAAGCATGTATCCTATGCTGATGCAGAGGGCTGGTCATCCGATGAAAGAATATATAGATGAAATGATACAGATGGCCTACGAAAGACATAACTATTAAAGTAAAGAGTCAATGGATAACTCCATTGACTCTTTTTATTGTGATGAACCATGTTACTACGATGACTGCCACGGAAATGACGGAGACGATAGCTGCTACAGGGGTACTTTCCAATATGCTTGTTGGGATAATGTATAGACTGCCATTTATAAATATATGCAGGAGCATAGGGAAAAACAGAGTGGCAGTTCTTTTTGTCAGATATCCAAGAAGCATTCCGAAGATAAAAGCGTAGGTACCCTGGACGATGTCACCGTGATAGAGACCAAAGAGCAGTGCCTGCAGGATATTCGCAACTACGAAACGTTCTGAAAACTTCGAGCAGTATCTCTGAATCAGCCCCCTGAAAAGGATTTCTTCGGCTATGGGACCGGGGATAACTACTGTAAATATAAAGAAGGGGGATACCTTATCTGTAAAACCACCCATCAGCTCATTATATGCAGCAAAGGTTTCAGGAAACAGGTTTGTAAGTATATGAAGTATTCCTGAAGTGCCCAGCTGAATTGACAGCCCCAGTATCATAAGAAGAACTATAAGTAGTGCCAGTCTCTTTTTGGAGAGTGCCTTGATTCCGGAATCTTCTTTTTCGTCGGTCATGATATCTGAACTTCCGGTAAAGGAACTTCGGTAATAAAACCATCCGAATATTATTATCATCAGGCTGAACCTAAGGGTATTGAATATTCCCTGATTTACGGTGGCTGTACTGGTATCAGAAATATCAACACCGCCTGTCAGCACGGTAAGTGCGAAGGCGGCGAAATATGCAATAACTGTAAGTATCATGGCGGACAGCAGAGCTGTCACAGCCAGGATAAGATATTTGATTTTTCTGGGATTATACTGTGATTTTCTTTTCGCGTTCACGTCTCTTTTTCTCTTCAGCTTTTTCCTTTTTGATTTCTTCTTTTGATTTCTTTGTAGCTAATTCATAATCAAGCTGTTTCTGATAATCAGACTGCTTCTTCATAAGTCTTTCACGGAATGTCTTCTTTCTTGGCTTCTCAGCCTCCATCTGCAGCTGCTTTTTAGCACCCTTATGAAGAGTTTTAACGCTGGTGATATAGATACCACTGAGCATAACCTTTACTTCTCCATGCTTTGGAACATCATCATAGATGCTTTCGTCACAGATAAGAGTCAGTACCTGTGGACCTGCTTTTGCTTTAACTACAGGAATTTTAGCTTTCTGATAACGCTTTGGTGCCTGGTCCATAACAGCCTTTGGAAGCTTTGCATCCTTCATTGGCATTATCTTTTTATCAATGATAAATATAGTTGCAGGCTGTGAAGCAGCATTTATCTGTTCTCTCTGCTCCAGCTGCTTTTCCTGAAGTTTATTACCCCAGAAATAAAGGGCGATAAGTACACCGACTAAAACTATGGTGACTATCAATATGATTATGAATGCTTTTCCCAGTAATATCATTATAAATTTCCTCTTTCTTTATATCATTTTTTATGCGCATCAAGCATTGTCTGTATTGTATCAGGAATGCTATTATAGTATTCCTTTCTCTCCTTAGCCTCAAGCTTATGGGGATATACAGGCTCGGAGAATTCGATTATTACATTTGTCTTTTTTACTCTTGGAGGATGATTGTTTTCAAGTATATCATCCATTCCGGTCATTGCCACAAGAACCATAGCACTTTCAGACTTCTCAGCCATTCTGTAGCCACCGGTTTTAAATGGAAGCATTTTTGCCTCGTGATTTCTTGTTCCTTCGGGATAGAGACCAAGCGAAAGGCCGAGCTTCATATCTTCAGTTCCTTCATTAATAGTCTCAAGTCCGGCACGTATATTTTTTCTGTCAAGGAAGAGACTTCCGATATCAGCTACCCACCAGCTGAAGAGTGGAACCTTTTTGAATTCTTTCTTTGCTATGAATCCAAGTGGACGGTCAACTATAGTCTGAAGGGCGATGATATCAAAGTAGCTTCTGTGATTTCCAACAAACAGGATACCCTGCTCGTGAGGAACCTTGCTTAGATTTTCGAACCCTTTTATTTCGATTTTTGTTCCGGCTATTCCCAGGAGACCTTTGAAAAAGATCCTTACAAATCTCCAGCTTTTGTGCCAGCTTTTATATTTGTCCTTTTTGGAAATGATCCATAGATACAGGTGATAGGGCAGACAAAGGATAACTGCCAGAACCACATATATTACAGCTATTATTAATCTTATCATAGTGCCTCCTTGTATCAGAAATCTACCCCTTTGATATAAGTTTATATCTGTCTTCCAAACATCGCAGCAGTTTCATACAGTCTCTTTGACAGATGATCTGTAAGTGCTTCCTGTTTATATCTCCAGGACCAGTTTCCTTCTCCTACACCAGGAGTGTTAAATCTTGCCCAGGAATCCAGCTCCAGAACATCCTGCATAGGAACTATAGCCATGGTAGCTACTGAACCGAAGCAGGCTCTTATCATAACCCAGCAGATATCACTTGCATCAGTGCTGAAATATCTTCTCAGCTTGTCTCTTGACTGTTCGAAGCAGTTTTTGTACCAGCCGAGAGTAGTATCATTATCATGGGTTCCTGTATAACATACACAGTTTCTTACATGATTATGAGGTAGGAAATTATTTTCGTTTGGATTCTCAAATGCAAACTGAAGTATCTTCATACCAGGGAATCCGAACTTGTCTCTGAGTTCAACAACAGAGTGGTCTATCTCTCCAAGATCCTCTGCAATGATAGGCATGTGATAACCAAGTGTTGATTCTAGCATAGTAAAGAAATTCTCACCTGGTGCTTTCATCCATTTACCATTTATGGCTGTAGACTCACCATACGGAACTGCCCAGTATTTATCGAAGCCACGGAAATGGTCTATTCTTAGATAATCAGTAAGTGTAAGCTGATGTCTGATACGTGCGAACCACCATTCATAACCGGTTTTCTTGTGCTCGGGCCATTTATAGAGAGGATTTCCCCACAGCTGACCTGTAGCTGAGAAATAATCTGGTGGTACACCAGCAACATTTTTCGGGTAACCTTTTGTATCCAGATCGAAGAGCTTCTTGTTAACCCAGACATCAGAACTGTCCCAGGCTACAAATATAGGAATATCGCCAACTATTTTTATACCTTTATCATTGGCATATTTCTTCAGCTTCATCCATTCATAATCAAAAAGGAACTGAAGGAATTCATAGTAGCCGATTTCTTTAGCGAGTTTTTCTTCCCATTTTTTCCTCTGAGCTGCAGTAGGATTTTTCAGATCATCCTCCCACATATACCATGGAGCTCCTTTATGGAAATCTTTTCCTGCCATGAATAGAGCATAGTCACGAAGCCATGGAGAATTCTTCTTGAAATCCTCATATGCCTTCATCATCTCTTCGTTTCCTGAAAGACCATCCTTAACACTTTTGTCAGTAAATCTTTCATAAGCCTTCTTAAAGAGACCTGTTTTAAACTGAATTACATCTCCGTATTCAATATCCTCAGGATTCCACTGAGGCATTTCACTAAAATCTTCATTATAAAGAAGATTTAAATCTCTCAGGTGATCAATACTTATTATCAGCGGCTGTCCTGCAAATGAGGAGAATGGCTGATAAGGTGAATCTCCAAATCCTGTATGTCCCAGCGGAAGCACCTGCCAGAGCTTCATGCCGGATCTGTGCATAAAATCTACAAAATCATATGCTCCTTTTCCCAGGTCACCTATTCCATAAGGTCCTGGAAATGATGTGGGGTGAACGAGTATCCCGGCCAGTCTTTCAGGCCCCATGTCAACGCTTGCTGTAATGTCGATGTCCATTTTGTTTTTTCCTCCAGATTGGTTTTTTATAACCTTCATAAAAGAAACATTTCCCCAGATGTTTCTATTTAATATTCAAAAGCTTTCTCGAATAATGGAATAGCCTTTTCAATCATTTCCGTTGGAACACAGTAAGAAATACGGAAGTGTCCCGGACACTGGAAACTGTCTCCAGGAACTGTAATAAGTCCCAGCTCTCTTGCGGCCTTCCAGCACCATTCATTTGCATCTCTGTATCCGTTTTCTCCGGCAGTACCATTCTTATCCGGTACACGAGGCATCATGTAAAATGTACCCATAGGCTTTACAACCTTATAGCCTATGCGGGTTAATTCAGTATATAAAAGATTTGCATTTTTCTCATATATGCTGAGGTCACTTGTTTCATCGATGACTCTCTCTATAGCCAGCTGCATGAGAGCAGTAGGACAGTTATGACCTGTGAAACGTGATACCTGACCTGCCATAGGAACCAGGTAGTCAGCATCCTTAGCTGCAGGATTTACTGCCATATATCCGATACGTTCACCCGGAAGTGACAGTGATTTACTGAAGGAGTAGCAGCAGATGGAATTATCATAGAACTTTGAAGGGAAAGGACTATCCACTCCTTCAAATACTATCTCACGATAAGGCTCATCTGTGATGAGGAATATCTCGTGACCGTACTCGCTCTGCTTGTTCTCTAAGATTTCTGCAAGTCTTTCAATGGTTTCTGTTGTATATACAATTCCTGATGGATTGTTTGGTGAATTGATCAGAACTGCTGATACATTTTCATCCAGCATTTCCTCGAACTTTTCGAAATTGATCTGGAAGGTGTCATAGTCTGCAGGAACAACCTGAAGCTTTGCTCCGGTGCCGCTTACATATGGTCCGTACTCAGGAAAGTAAGGGGCAAATGTAAGAACTGTATCTCCGTCATTTACAACACATCTGATGGCATGAGCAAGAGCTCCTGCAGCACCTGATGTAGGGAATATATGCTTTGCTTCATAATTCATTCCAAAACGTCTGTTTAATGAATCAGCTATGCTTTTTTTAGTGGAATCCTGTCCAAGAGTAGGACTGTAGCCATGAAGCTTTACAGGATCACCATTTTCAACGATTTCAAGAAGTGCCTTCTTGAAACTGTCCGGTGCAGGAACAGATGGATTACCTATAGAAAAATTAAAAACCGAATCCTGTCCTTTTTCAGCTGCACGCTGTCTTGCAAAATCAAAGAACTGACGGATAACAGATTCTTTTCCTGTCATCTCTTTATAGAATTGATTTATCATAATAATATCCTCACTTTCCGGGGTTCCACATAATCTTCAATATTATAGCTGATTTACTGTAATTATACAAGGGAAATGTGACGCGGCTTTTCCATGCGGATATGACAAGAGGACGGCTGCCATGTAACATAAAATATGGGGGAAGACCGTCCTCTTATCGCACTATCTATCAGGATGTACTGATTGTTATTATTCTGTTTTCTTCTGTTTACATCTGGAACAGGTATAGGTGAGTATCGGATTACCGCTTTGATCTGTTGAAGGTTCTCCCGGATCCTTTACCCAGTCATGTCCAGGTGCTGCTATGGTCTGGTTTTCAGTAGCGCCACAATTGCTGCAGACTCTGTGTTCTGTTCCTGCGGTTTCACAGCTTGCTTCTGTATCTGTTATCCATGTTCCCCAGCTATGACCGGTTGCATCAACTGATTCAGTCTGGGTATCTCCACAACTGCAGCTTCGCTGTCTGGTTCCGGCCTCGGTACATGTAGGTGCCTTGGTATAGGTCCAGTCGCCATAGCTATGAGTATGAGTGGTTGTTTCCGGAGTTGGCTGAGCCTCGGTTGAAGTCTTGTCCTCTGTGGTTTTCTTAGACTCAGTGGTATCTGACTCAGTAGTCTTTTTCTTTTTCTCTGCGTCCTTTTTTGTTGTAGTTTTCTTAGTTGACTTCTTTTCTGCTGCCGGTGTTGCTGTAGGATCCGACTTAGCAGCTTCAGTCTTTTTCTCTGTTTTTGCTTCAGTTTTTGACTCAGTTTTTTCTTCTGTTGTTTTATCCTTATCTTTATCTTTTTCTGATTCTTCCTCAGAGGTCTCGGTGGTTACTTCTTCAGTTTCCTTTTCCGTTGTAGCCTCTGTGGTAGCCTCGGTTGTTACTTCCTCTGTAGTATCATCTGTATCAGCTGCTTCGTCTTCAACTGATTCAAGAAGTGCGATAAGTCTCTCAACGCTGTCCTCAGGAAGGCTGGTATAATCAAGATGCCAGATAGCGTCGCCGTCTTTATTCATTACGAATTCTGAGAAGCTTGCATCACCTCTTATCAGAGCACTTTCGCCAGCTTTGAATTCTTTTTCCACTCCGGTAAATGTGCCATCTCTGGTTCTGAGTCTTGCAAGAACTACACCTTCTTCAACCTCGAGAAGTGTATATACCAGTCCGTCTGAACCTTCATAAACTGTCATTCTGAAGGTGGTTCCTCTTACAGACATGGTAGAATTCGGTGTTTCAACCTCGTAGGAATCATCAGGACCAAGTTTTGATTTAAGTACATTTAGCTCGGAACCCTTATCAAGACTGATTTTGATCTTGCTGCTGTCTTTTGGAGAACTGGCCTGAAGCTTAAAATGTGTATTTGCATCGGCATATACATATTTATCGTTATCCATGCACATTGTCAGGGAAGAGGCCTCCCGAACAGTTACATCGTCTCCGCTGTAGAGTCTTTCTCCGGAGTAAGCCTGTCCGTTGTTCTTTTCACCTACAACATCTACAGTTCCTTCTACCTGGGTAACGAGGATACTGCGGTATCCACCACCCATAAAAAGAACTGCCAGCGCTATTCCCACTGCGACAACGGAAACACCGCCGATGGTTATAACTTTTCCCTTTGTGGTTTTTAGAAATTTACCTATATTCATCTATATGACCAAGTCCTTTCTATATTAATCGGATTTACCTGGTTTCTGTTCTGATTCTTTAGCTTCCTTTTTACCATTATTATCTGAGGAAGCAGCTTCGTTCTCCTTCAGACACTGATATAGATATTCTACCAGTTTTTTATCTATATTTCCATTGTCAGCCATATCTCTCATGATATCAAAGGCTTTCTCCATGGGGATAGGCTTCTTATAAGGTCTGTCCGTAGCCAGGAGAGCATCACAGATATCAGCAACCGCCATGATTCGGGCATCAGTGGAAAGCTCGTCAGCAGTAAGTCCGTCCGGATAACCCTTTCCATTCAGGCATTCATGGTGCTGTCCGGCCCATATCGGAGAATTGCTGAAATATTTGTTGAAATGAACCTTTGAAAGGATGCGCTTTGTAATGGTTACATGACTCTCCATTATCTTTCGTTCTTCGTTGGTGAGAGTACCTTTCACAATACTGAGACATTCTTTTTCTTCATCGGTAAAGAAAGGCTCATCTTCATATTTATATTCAAGTATGTTTTTAAGTACGGCTCTGGTATCTTCATCTACAAATCCTGCTGAATTGATCTTGCATACCATATCCCATGCTGAATTTGTTTTTTCTTCTACATCGTTAAACCAGGCCTCGTCCTTTTCACCCTGCAGCATTCTTACATTTGCTTTCAGACGGATGATCTCCAGTCTTTTCTGAATCTCATCCTCCCGTCCTCCGAGTCGGGTGGCTTTGTTCATGACTGAGAGGGGAACGGCTATTTTTCCAATGTCATGCATAAGTGCGCCCATGACCAGCTGTTCCTTGCGGTTCTGAGAAAAGTATTCCTTTTCCTGTCCTTTTCTATGGAGCTTGTTCATATAATCGGCAAGCATTCCTGAGTATTTAGCTACATTTCTGGTATGACTTGCGTTATACGGAGTTCTTTCATCGATAGCAGCAGCCATGGCCTCTGTGAA
>CACZOE010000151.1 GCA_902782695.1 uncultured Lachnospiraceae bacterium
GCTTTTCGGAGTTAATTACCAGCTGGCTATGGTGGTTTCTGCAATAATAATTGTAGGCTATACCACAACAGGTGGATTCCTTGCTGCTTCAACTACTGACTTTATCCAGTCAATAGTTATGAGTATCGCACTTATAATCGTTCTATTCTATGGTATCAATCATGCCGGAGGAATGAACGCTGTAATAGAAAATGCAAATAGTCTTAAGGGATATCTGGAAATAAGCGGAACACATATCAATGCTGCTTCCGGAGATGTAACACAGTATGTAAATGAAGGTGCGCCATATGGCCTTTTCAATAAGATAACAATGTTCTGCTGGGGACTCGGATACTTCGGTATGCCGCATATCCTGCTCAGATTTATGGCTATAGAGGATCCTAACAAGCTGAAACTTTCAAGAAGAGTTGCTTCTGTATGGGTTGTTATTTCTCTTGGTGTTGCTACATTCCTTGGTGTTGTAGGTCGTGCTATGACGGAGGTTGGAGCTCTTGATCTTCTTATGGATAGTTCAGATTTTACAGCAACATCTGAGTCTGAAAAACTTATAGTAGTTCTTGCAGACCATATAGCTCAGAATGGTTTCGGCTATGCACTTATAGCTGGACTCATCATAGCAGGTATTCTTGCTTCAACAATGTCAACTGCTGATTCACAGCTTATTGCAGCTTCATCTGCAGTTTCAGAAAATATACTTCAGGATGTATGTAAGATAAAACTCAGTGAGACAGCTGCTATGCTGACTGCACGTATCACACTCGTTGTTGTCGGAATTCTTGGAGTTGTTATCGCATGGGATCCATCGAGCTCAGTATTTAATATCGTGTCCTTCGCATGGGCAGGTTTCGGAGCTGTATTCGGACCGGCTATGCTGATGTCACTCTTCTGGAAGAGAACAAATAAGTTTGGATGTATTGCAGGAATGATATCAGGTGCCATAATGGTATTTGTATGGAAGTATGGAGTTCGTCCGATGGGTGGAGCATGGAATCTGTATGAGCTTGCTCCAGCGTTCCTTGTAGCAATCATATTTATATTTGTAGTAAGTCTTGTTACACCTGCTCCTGAAGATGATGTGGTTAAGACCTTCGAAGAGGTTACATCAGGAGACAAGATGGCTTAAAGCTTAATGTAGAAATCGTTGGGGTGATTTGTTGGTGAGATATGACAGGCACTGTCATTACAGGACTGTCATATCTCTCCAGTGGGGTGTTGTTTATGAAAAGAAAGAAGATAGCAATTCTGCTCGGACAGGCAGAGGAATCTTATCAACGCAGATTTATATCTGGAGCTTCTGACAGAGCAACGAAGCTTGGTTTTGATGTCTATGCCTTTTCAATGTTCATTAAATATCAGAACAGTAAAGAACGTGAAGAGGGTGACTCAAATATATTCAACCTGATAAATTATAAAGAATTTGATGCTATCATAGTTTTGTCCGACACCATTCAGACTCCGGGAGTCGAGAAGAAAATCGAAGAAAAACTTCATGAAAGATTTTCCGGACCTGTTGTCTGTATCGATACAGACAGTCAGTATTTCTATAATTTCTGGACAGACGGATATTCCTCCGTCTACGCGACTATTTCCCATTTAATTGAAAAACATGGAATAAAGGATATTGCCTATATTACAGGACGAAAGAATCATGTCCATTCTCAGAGAAGACTTGAGGCATATAAGCAGGCTATGCTTGATCATCAGCTGGAAGTAAATGATGACAGGATTTTTTATGGCGATTTTTGGTATACCAGCGGAACTGCTCTGGCTGAAGCATTCTTAAGAGAGCCGGATAAACTTCCTGAAGCTATGGTTTGCGCAAATGATTGTATGGCCATTGGATTTGCAGATGAACTTAGCAAGGGTGGAATAAGAGTTCCTGAGGATATAATTCTCGCCGGTTATGGTACTTCTGATGAGGGACGATTATGTCCGAAAGTTCTTACATCAACGTACATACCTGCTGAGTATTATGGTTCTTTTTCTGTAGAAGCTCTTATTCATATGATGAATGGAGAAGAGATTCCTGAACCCTCACCGGATTCACAGCTTTTTATAGGAGAAACCTGTGGGTGTGGTATAGATGTGGCAGAAATCACCAACAACAAAAGAGATAAATGGATGTCTAAGAACTCCGAAGAAGGTTATTACTCTATACACAATACCATGATGGAGGATTATCTTCTTGCGGATTCACTGGATGATCTTTTCAGAATGGCATATGAATACATTTATTATCTGAGAAATATTAAACGTCTAGAAATATGCCTTAACGAACAGTGGCTGAAGGGAGAATATATTCTGGAAAGCAAATTCCCAGTAATAGGTTACTCTCCTAAAATGATAAATGTGCTTTCTTATTATGATGATGATTCCTCACTCTCCGGAGTAAGCATGGAAAGGGTTTTTAAATCAGAAGAAATGCTTCCAAATGGAAATGATGGAGATCCGAGGGTATATATTTTTTCACCTATATTTTTTGAAGATAAGTCCTATGGTTATGCCGTTCTCGGTTATGACCCAAGTGATGAAATATTTGGTGAAACGGAGAGGCTATGGCTTTCTGCGCTTTCCAGATCATTGGAAAGCTATCGAAGACTTCAGGCTGTTAACATTCTTGAAAGGAACCTTGCGGTCAAGAAAAGAAATAAATTTTCTATTCTTCCTGAGAATTCAAACCTTGGAGGTAAGTTCAATTTTATTTCAGATGAAGACAGGGCAAATCTTTCTGAGGTTGAAAAGATATTGGATGAAAACATGTTGAAGTATCATTTCCAGCCTATTGTAAACTCAGTTGATGGAGAGATTTACTCTTATGAAGCACTTATGCGTTCAGGCTCTACCAACAATATCCCACCTTTGGAAATAATAAGACTTGCAGATATGCTGGGTCGAATAAGTGATATCGAGAAAGCTACATTCATAAATGTACTTAGTATCGTTAATGAAAACAGTGATATATTTGCTGACAGGAAGGTGTTTATTAACAGTATTCCGGGAAGCAAACTGGAATATAATGATTTTGTAAAAATTGAAAAAATGCTTAAGGAGCAGTCTGGAAGAGCAGTTGTAGAGCTTACAGAACAGGCTGAACTCACAGATGAGGAACTGGAGGAACTGAAGGAACAGTATAGAAGAATTGGTATAGGACTTGCGGTAGATGATTATGGAACAGGCTATTCCAATGTAGGAAATCTTCTTAGATATATGCCTGATATAGTTAAAATCGACAGGTCGCTTCTTACCGAGATTCAGAGTAGTTCCCAGAAGCAGCATTTTGTAAGAGAAATAATAGACTTTTGTCATGCTAATAATATCCTGGCACTGGCAGAAGGTGTGGAAACCACAGAGGAACTAGGTACAGTAATCAGACTTGGAGCTGACTTGATTCAGGGATATTATGTGGCTCGTCCACGCCTTGAAATAGTGAAGTCGGTGGACAGTAATGTAAAAATGGAAATAGCCAGATATCATAGAGAAAAGGTTGATGGCTATAATGAACAGATATTTGCAGCTGGACGAACCAACAGGATTTCTATCAACAACCTGATCAAGGAAGGAAAAAACACCATAGTTATTGGCAACAAGGATGCAACCTTCAGAGATCTGACAATAGTTGGAACGCCAAATACAGATACAAATATCCATATAGAGGTTCTTGAAGGGTACGAAGGAAGAGTAATCCTTGAAAATGTAAATCTTTCTACAAAGAAGACGAGACCATGTATCCACCTGGCAGATAACTGCAAGATTACCATCGTGCTTGAAGGAGAAAATGTATTAAAGGGTGGTGGTATTCTGGTTCCCCCAACCTCTCGTCTCAATATGGAAGGTGATGGCAACCTGAAGCTGTTTCTTACCGGTGCTGAAAATTTCGGAATAGGAAATAATGTAGATAAAGGTCATGGAGTCATAAATTTTTATCAGGATGGAGAGATATTAATAGATTCCAGAGGTCAGACCATTATAGGAATCGGATCAGGACTTGGTGGGGATATACATATAAATAAAGGAAAATATGTAATTCTCATGCATGGTGATGAAGGAGTTGCTATCGGATCAATCAAAGGAAGTCAGGATCTGGAGATACATGACTGTGACCTGTTTATAGATAGCACTTTCTACAAAGGTGTAAGTATAGGCAGTCTGGAAAATAATTCAAAGGTAAATGTGTATCGTGCTCTGATCAGATTCAGGAGTGGTGGCAAGAGAATAAGTGTTATAGGTACTGTGGATGGAGAAAGAGCAGATATACATCTTCATGATCTGAATCTGCATGCTGATGTAAATTCAGACTATTCTACAGCTCTTGGCAGTCTGTCAGGTTCTACGAGAATAGACTATTTTTTAGCAGGTCTGAAATATGTGGGTATGGGCCGCAAGGCGCTTATCTATGGTGGATATAATGAGGATGTAGTTGTAGACATCGACAACGTAGTAATTGATATCGATCTTCGTTCTGATGATGGAAAGATATCTCATGCACATCCGGAAAATATACAAATGAAATATGTCCGTTCGTCTGTAGTAATCAATGGTGAATGGATGGGTGATATGAAAGAATGAAAATAGGAAACAAGGAATTTGATATAACTCCAGGAAAATTGTATATCATGGGAATCCTGAATGTTACTCCTGATTCATTTTCCGACGGAGGAAAATATCTGGAGGAAAAGGAATCTCTCAGGCATGTGGAGGAAATGATCAATGCCGGCGCAGATATCATAGATATTGGTGGAGAAAGCACCAGACCCGGTTATCAGAAAATCTCTGAGGAAGAGGAGATAGAAAGAGTCTGTAAATCCATAGAACTGATCAAGGGTACATTTGACATCCCGATATCAGTGGACACCTACAAGGACAGGGTCATGGAAGCAAGTCTTTCGGCTGGAGCTGATATGGCAAACGACATATGGGGCTTCAGATATGGAGTGTTTAATGACAGCGTTTCTCATATGGCGGATATAGTTAGTAGATATAATGTGCCGGTGGTTCTGATGCATAATGATAATCTGGGAAGGGATATAGCTAGTAGGGAGTCCCGTATCAGAGAATATGCATCAATAAATGGACTTGATCTGGCTGAGGCTGAAAAAGAATGCTCTGAAGAACAGATAGTATACCGTGTGATAAGAGGACTTAAAGATTCTGTGAGAATCGCGCTGGAAAGTGGAATGGCTGAAGATAAGATAATCCTGGACCCAGGGGTGGGATTTGCCAAGACCTATAGAGAGAACCTTCTAACCATAAAAGGATTAGATGAGATGGCTGAAAAGCTGGAATATCCGCTTCTTCTTGGAACCTCCAGGAAGTCAGTGATTGGAGAAGCACTGGGACTTCCTGTTTCAGACAGAGAGGAAGGAACTCTGGTAACAACTGTTCTTGCTCAAAAGTGTGGATGCAGTTTTGTCAGAGTACATGATGTTGAAAAAAACAAAAGAGCCATAAAAATGTATGAGGCTATTTTTAACTCTTGATGTTGTTTTTTGGGGGTTAGGATGAGTACTAGAAAAAGCTACAAAATCGTAATATTTATAGTCCTTATGGTATTGGTAAATTTTTTTGGGAAAAAGATAGCAAACCAATATGCTCTTCCTGTATGGATGGATTCCCTTGGTACAGTACTTACCGCATATGTATGTGATCCGTTTTGCGGTGCGGTAGTGGGTTTTGCGGGAAATCTGATGTATGGAATAAATGATCCTATATCAATCCTTTATGGTGTTACAAGTATAGCGATAGGTATTACTGTTGGTTATGCTGCAAGAAAAAAACTATTTGATACTCTTTTTGGAACCCTGACAGCAAGCGTTATGGTTACAATGATTTCTATTGCCATTTCTACTCCGATTAATCTGCTTATTAACGAAGGAGTGATTGGAAATGAATGGGGTGATGGAGTCGCTAAATATCTGATGCAGATAGATTTTAATCATATAATCGCGTCTATTGTAGGCGAGTTCTATGTCGACTTTCTGGATAAGGTCATAACTCTTATGGTTCTTTACATACTTATCAAGATCGTTCGTTTCAGAAGAAAACATAAGGAAACCTCCATGCTTATACCTGTCATCATCATAGGTGGTTGCATAATGATGAGAGGCATGCAGGTTCAGGCGGGCGAAGGAGATATAAATGAGAATAATATACAGACCGTATACAGCAGTGATAATGGTCTTCCCTGTGGAGCAGCAAATGATGTAAAAGAGACAAATAACGGTATCCTCTGGGTGGGTACCTATGCAGGTCTTTATAGATATAATGGCAGTGAATTCAGATGGATGAGAGAATATGATTCTGTCAGAAATGTAAACTGCCTCTATACGGATGAAGAGGACAGACTGTGGATTGGAACAAATGACAATGGTTTCTCCATAGCAATTAATGAGAAAATTACCAATGTTGTTGACGAATCAGACGGACTTCCTTCAAATTCAGTCAGGTGTATAACCTGTTCACCTAATGGCTACTATTATATAGGAACAACCTCGAGCCTTCAGATAATGTCACTTGATGGCGGTCTTCATATGGTAGAGGAACTGCCGGAAATCATCTATGCACATAGTATTTCCACTGACAGTAAGGGAAGAGTTGCCACAGTAACGAATGATGGAGTGCTTTATATCATTAATGGTGAACGTATAACTGCTACCCTCAGGTCTGATGCGGAGCAGGAAATATTCACCAGTGTAATATTTGATGATGAGGATACACTTTTTGTCGGCACGTCATCAAATAATATCTACTGTTATGCTATTGAAGCTGGTAAGCCGGTAAAAAAAGGTGTTATCACATGTGGCGATATGAATACTATCAACAGGATGTACTTTACGCCTAAGGGGATGCTTTATGTATGTTCTGACAGTGGTATCGGATATATAGATGAATCTGATAGATTTCATTTCATTAATACAGGTAATTTCAACAATTCTATCGATAATATGACCATGGATTATCAGGGTAATCTTTGGTTTTCTTCTTCACGTCTTGGACTTCTCAGAATTTCAGAATCTCCATTTGCAGATATTTACCGTTCGGCAGGTATGGATGGCAGCGTAGTAAATGCAGTTACCATCTGGAACGATGACCTCTATGTAGGAACTGATACAGGCCTGGATATAGTAGATATGAAAAATAACCGGGAGCTGGAAAATGAACTTACCTCGCAGCTGGAGGAAGTTCGTATCAGGTGTCTTAAGGTTGATTCAAATAATAATCTGTGGATATGTACCTATGGAAAGGGTCTGATACTTGTTACCAGAAATGGAGATATAACCTCATTTGACAGTACAAATGGACAGTTTGGAGACTGGGCAAGAGTTGCAATCGAACTTAAGGATGGAACTATTGCTGCTGCCAGTGATATGGGGCTTGGAATATTCTCTTCAGGAAAAATGAAAAAACTTATCAATTATGATGAGGGACTCAGTAAGGCGATGATACTGAGTCTGGTTCAGCTGTCCGATGGAAGACTCATGTGTGGAACAGATGGAAATGGAATAACTGTGATAAAGGATGGAGAACTGACTGATCACTATACAATAGAGGATGGGCTTAGCTCAGAGGTTATTCTCAGAATAGTTGAGGATCCGGTAAAAAAAGGCGTATACATAGTAACAAGTAATGGTCTCTGTTACATGAATGAAAATGAACAGATAAGTTTTCTGGAAAAATTTCCTTATTTTAATAACTATGATGTTTGGCCTTGTGAGAACGGCGAGATGTTTGTTCTTGGAAGTGCCGGAATCTACGTAATAAACAGAGATGAAATATTTGAGACTGGTGATAAGGAAGCTGACTATGAACTTCTTGATTCCAAGAGGGGTTTGAAGGCGGCCCTTACAGCAAACTCCTGGGACTATATGGATGAAGACGGTAATCTCTATCTTTCATGTGATAATGGTGTTTATCGAATGAATATAAGTAATTACGGTGTGACAAGAAAGTCCTACCGTATGATGATTTCGTCTGTTGTCCTGGATGGAACTCCACATGAACTGGAAAGAGGAGAAATCTTTGAAATCGGCAGAGATGTGACCAAAATGGAAATCGTTCCGGAGGTCGTAAATTATACTGTTGATGATCCTAACGTATTATATTATATGGAGAATTTTGACACAGCTGAGACTGTGGTGCCTCAGAGTGAACTTGCCACCATTACTTACACGAATCTTCCTTCTGGAAAATATAAGTTCCACCTGTGCATACTGGATAATAAAAACGAAAAAGTAATTGAGGAAAGTGTATTTGAGATAGAGAAGCAGAATGAGATCTATAATACCAAAGGATTTCATATATATATGCTCCTTGTGGCAATGCTTGCTGTGGCATGGTTTACCTGGTTTGTTGCAAGAACCCAGATACAGCGTACCATCAACTTTCAGAGGAAAGAACTGGAATTTGCAAGAAATCAGCTGAAGATGGGAAATGAAACGATTCTTGCCATAGCTAAAACTGTGGATGCCAAGGATGAAAATACCAGTCAGCATTCACAGAGAGTATCTGAATATAGTGTAATGATCGCCAGAGAACTGGGATTCTCTGACGAAGAATGTGAGAATCTTAAGAAAGCAGCACTGCTTCATGATATAGGAAAAATCGGTATTCCTGATCGTGTTCTGAATAAACCGGGACGACTTGATGATGCTGAATACGCTATTATGAAATCACATGTTACCAGAGGCGCAAAGATCCTTAAAGACTTTACTATAGTAGAGCATGCTAGTGAAGGTGCCAAGTATCATCATGAGAGATATGATGGTAAAGGTTATCCTCAGGGACTCAAGGGAGAGGAGATTCCACTCTACGGAAGAATCATTGGTGTTGCCGATGCATTTGATGCTATGACAGCAAACCGTGTATATCGTAAAAAGATGAGCTTTGATTATGTTATAAATGAATTAAAGACCTGCAGCGGTACGCAGTTTGATCCTAAAATGGTTGACATAATGTTAAAACTGATTGATGAAAAGAAGATAGATATTGAGGCTCTTTACGGCACAAATGAAGATGAGAATGATGACAATGCTGAAAATACTTTAGATAGTAAGGTTGATAGTAAAGCCGAAGTAAAAACTGAAAAAGAAGCAAAGGAAGAAGTGGAAGAACCAAATAAAAAGGAAACTGAAAAGAACTCTGAGAAAGCTCCGGACAGAGCTAAAAAAGAAAACTCAGGCAGATCAGAAAATAACAGGAGAAAGAAAAACAGAAAAAATAACAGAAAAAACAAAAAAGATGAAAGGAGTGGTGATAAATGATAAGAATGAGAATTATAACCCTATTCACCGCTCTGATCATGGTCGGTGCATATTTGGGAATATGTTATATAGGTATTCTGGATGAACAGAAAACAAGAATAATAAAAGTAGGGTTCATTTATGATGGAGATGAAAGTGCTCCGTACACCTATAACTTCATCAGAGTACAGGAAAAGCTGGATGAGTATTATAAAGGCGTGAGAGTATCAACTGTATGCCGCTATAATATGCCCGAAGATAAAGGTGAGCAGGGACTTTCTGAGCTTGTGGATGAAGGTTGCGATATAATATTTTCAACCAGCTATGGTTATGAAAATGCTGCAAAGAAAATGGCAAAGGAACATCCCGATATTCAGTTCTGTCAGGCTACCGGAGATAATGCAAATATAGATCCTCTTCCAAATTATCATACATTTATGGGTGAGATATATGAAGGAAGATATGTTTCTGGTATCGTAGCTGGCATGAAACTGCAGACTTTGATAGAAGGTGGCATCATATCTGAGAATCAGGCAAAGGTCGGATACGTGGGAGCATTCCCATATGCTGAGGTTATTTCTGGATATACAGCATTTATTCTCGGTGTGAGGAGTATCGTACCTACAGCAACCATGGAAGTCAGATATACCGGAACCTGGACCAGTTATTCGCTGGAAAAGAAATGTGCTCAGGATCTTATCGATGCCGGCTGCGTGATCATTTCCCAGCATTCAGATACCATTGGTCCAGCAGCTGCCTGTGAAGCAGCAAGTGAAGATGGGCGTATAGTATACCATGTGGGTTACAATCAGAGTATGATTGATGTTGCACCTACAACAACACTTGTCAGTTCAAGAATTGACTGGTCAAAATACATATTTGCGGCTGTCGATGCAGTACTGAATAAAAAAGACATTGAAAGATCAGTGGGAGGCCATGTACACGGAAATGATGTGGGTGCAGGCTTTGAAGAAGGCTGGGTTCAATTATTGGATCTGAATAGTCTCGTGGTGGCAGACGGAACAGAGGCGGCAGTTGAGAAAGCTAAGGATAAACTGAACCGAAAACAGCTAACGGTTTTTCAGGGGGATTATATAGGAATAAATCCGGATGATCCCGAGGATAAAATCAATCTTAACAGTGGATATATAGAAAATGAAAATGCATCTGCACCATCCTTTCATTATATACTCCAGGATGTTGTGACTGTGGTTGAAGAAAAATGAAAATCATTTTCATTTTTCTGTTGACAATTAAATATTTAACAGCTAAAATGAAAATCGTTTTCAGATTAAAAATGAAAACGATTTTCATTTTTTATGGAGAAATATTATGAATAATAAATCACAATATAAAACGAAACAGCGGGCGGATATCATGGCATATCTCATGAGTATGTCAGGAGAACATTTGACTGTTAATGATGTTTGCCAGCATTTTGAAAAGCAGGGCAGGTCTATAGGTGTTACAACTGTTTACCGTCAGCTGGATAAGATGGTAGAGGAAGGTCTTGTAAATAAGTATACACTGGATAATAAAAGTTCGGCCTGCTATGAGTATGTGGATACTGATCATCATGATCATGGCATGAAGCAGTGCTATCACTGTAAATGCGATAAGTGTGGAAAACTGATCCATCTGCATTGCGGTGAGATAGAGGAACTTATAAAGCATATAGAAGGAAGTCATGAATTTGCCATAAATCCCAGAAGAACAGTGTTTTATGGACTATGTAGGGAATGCAGGAAACAGGGGGCATAATGAGGAGATATAGAGTCGGCAGCCTTTTTACAGTAGCAATACTTATAATCACTTTGTTTTTTTCAACGCTGTTTATAGCAGAAGAAATGGGACATCATGATTGTACCGGAGAGGATTGTCCTATCTGTGCAACTATAGAGATGTGTATAAGTGTTATCAAAGAATGTGGAGCAGGACTGATAGTCGTAATGTCAGTGTCACTTCTGCTGGACTTTGTTATTGAGAAGGCTGAAGTATACAAAAGGAATAATATTTCAAATAGTCTGATCACAGATAAGGTGAGAATGGATTACTGATTTCATATGGTGATTTTTCTGTTTTTCGAAATATAAAAGGTTTGTTTTATTAAATATGAAAGAGGTAAAAAATTGAAGAGAATATATATAAGAGATTTTATTAGAAAATCAGCCGCCGTTATTATGGGTTTTGCTCTTATGGCAGGACTTGCAGCGTGTGGTGCTGTGGGGAGTGCCGGTACAGCAGTAAATGAAACTGTGGGTGATGATTCATCTGAAAAACTAAAGATTGTTACAACTATATTTCCGGAATATGACTGGGTTAGAGAAATAGTTGGACTGGGAGCAAACAGTGTTGATAAGAGTGCTGTATCAGGAGTTGATGTTTCGCTTCTCCTGGATAATGGAGTTGATCTTCATAGTTACCAGCCTTCAGCAGCGGATATAGCAAAAATATCTACCTGCGATATATTTATCTATATAGGTGGTGAATCTGATAAATGGGTTGATGACGCTCTGAAGGAAGCTGTGAATAAAGATATAAAGGTTATAGATCTTATGGATGTTCTTGGCGAGGCAGTTAAAGAAGAAGAGCTGGTAGAGGGCATGCAGGGTGAAGAAGAGGAAGAACATGAGCATGAAGAATCAGAAGAAGCTCATGATCACGAGGATGGAGAAGACCATGATGAGGAAGAAGGCCATCATCACGAAGAGGGTGAGATAGAATATGATGAGCATATATGGCTGTCACTGAAGAACGCCCAGGTCCTTTGCTCAGAAATTGAAAGTGCTATTGCAGAAAAGGACGTAGCAAATGAGGCAGTTTATAAAGCAAACCTGGATGCGTTTAATGCAAAACTTGCTGAGCTTGACTCTCAATATCAACAGGCGGCAGATAATGCAAAGGTAAATACAATCCTGTTTGGGGACAGATTTCCATTCAGGTATATGGTGGATGATTATAATATAGCTTATTATGCAGCATTTGTAGGATGCTCCGCAGAGACTGAGGCAAGTTTCGAGACAATTATCTTTCTTTCAGGAAAGGTCGATGAGCTGGGTCTTCCTACCATCTGTACTATTGAAAACAGTGATCAGAAGATTGCAGAAACCATAAAGAAGAATACTAAATCAGAAGATATAGAGATTATAACAATGAACTCGCTTCAGTCTATAACAGCTAAAGATATTGAGGAAGGCACGAGCTATCTTTCGTCTATGCAGGATAATCTTGAAAGCCTTAAGAAGGCGCTCGGAGAGTGAGTCTGAAGGATAGAGATACCTGAGTATTTAAGCATTAGTATGAATAAAATCTGTGCAGGAAGAAATATAAATGCACTTAGAGGTGAAGAATATGTCATTAATTACTGTAAAAGATGTTTCAACAGGATATGATGGAATTGCACTTTCCAAGCATATAGACTTTAAGGTGGAGAAGGGTGATTACCTTTGCATAGTGGGCGAAAACGGAGCCGGAAAAAGTACACTTATGAAGACTCTTTTAAAACTTCAGCCTGTGATCAAGGGTGAAATAGTGTACAGTGATGAGATAGGAAAAAGCGACATCGGATATCTGCCTCAGCAGACTCTTGTGCAGCGGGATTTTCCAGCCAGTGTATGGGAGATAGTTCTGTCTGGTAACCTGTCCAGGTCGGGACTCAGACCTTTTTATACCAAGGAAGAAAAAACACTGGCAAAGGAAAGTCTTAAAAAGCTGGATGCCTGGGAACTCAGAAAAAAGACCTTTAGAAATCTCTCAGGTGGACAGCAGCAGAGGGTGCTTCTGGCAAGAGCACTTACTGCAACCCAGAAGATCATTCTTCTGGATGAACCGGTCAGTGGACTTGATGCCAAGGTTACGGAGGAAATGTACTCCATAGTACAGACTCTTAATAAGGATGGCGTAACGATAATAATGATTTCTCATGATATAAAGACTGCAGTAAAATATGCCAGTCATATACTTCATCTCGGTAAGAAACAGCTTTTCTTTGGAAAGACCGAAGATTACACGAAGAGCGAAGCATATAAATACTGGTCCACCGCGGATGACGAAGATTGATTTTATTGTAAAACATGAATTAAGAGTTATGAAAATCCTGGGTAATGCGAAGGATATTTACGGAGAATAAATATGAATTATATAATTTCAAAATTATCACTTGATGGTAATATATTTGACACTCTTGCATATTATTTTCAATTTGATTTTGTTATATTTGCATTGATAGTCGGAGTTCTGATAGCCCTTTGTTCCTCTCTGCTTGGCGTGACGCTGGTGCTTAAACGATATTCTTTTTTAGGAGACGGACTCTCTCATGTTGCTTTTGGAGCCATGGCTGTTGCAAGTGTTCTGAAGCTGGCAAATATAAATATACTTGTTATGCCTGTCACCATTATAGTGGCAGTGCTTCTTTTAAGAGGTGGAAACAAAACAATGCTTAAAGGAGATGCTGCTATAGCTATGCTGTCAGTAACATCTCTGGCATTTGGTTATCTCATTATGAATGTTTTTTCTGCTTCTTCAAATGTGTCTGGAGATGTGTGCAGTACTCTCTTTGGATCTACTTCAATTCTTACGCTTGACAGCACTGAAGTTACTATTTGTATAATCCTTTCTCTTGTTGTAATTGCAGTATATCTGTTATTCTATAATAAAATATTTGCTGTAACATTTGATGAGACCTTCAGCAAGGCAACCGGAGTAAATGCGGGAGCCTACAATTTCCTGATAGCCATTATCATAGCAGTTATAATA
>CACZOE010000152.1 GCA_902782695.1 uncultured Lachnospiraceae bacterium
ACGATCTGGCTCAGTGATTCTCTCAAGGATAGCAAGCTGACGATACTTAGCCTCATCCTGTTCAATAACTGGACGAAGTGAATCAAGTACCTCTGTTACTGCCTGAAGGAATTCAGGCTGATCTGCATCTCTCTTCTGTACTTTCTCAAGTACCTCATCAACGTATGACATAGCTTTTTCTCCTTTTTTTTTATATTACTTTCGTATCCATCATGTTCATGAATACTGCTTTCGGCAATATGAAACAATTTACTTTTCACTTTGCCCCACTAAAGCACGATTATATACTATAAAAACTGTCTTGTAAATAAGAAAATTAAGTTTTTTGCGTTCTTTATTGATTTTTTTTAGTTTTTCCTATAAATAATTCGTTTTATTAACATAATACTGTTTAATTCAGCCCAATTCAGTTTACATAACGCCAGCCGCATTTTTATAAATATTCTTACCAGTATTATTATATTAAGAAAGAAAATCAGGATTATGTTCAGAGTCATTACCAATAACATCTCCTGCACATAATCCTGATCAATATCATATCCTAAAGTCGGACTAAATAATCTTTATAAGTTCCGGAAGGACACTGCTCATATGTTCATCTATAAGGCCGAAATCCATCTCCTTATAACTCCAAGCAGCTCTTCCTATGGAGTATTTATCAAAACACTCGCATATCATCTTATACCATTTAAGCGAGTCCTCTGGTGTAGCGAGATTAATAACTCCAAATTCACCGCAGTAAAGAGCCACATTTCTTTCCTCTGCTACTCTCACCGCCTCTGCTACCATATTTTCAAAATACTCAATGCCGATATTTGCATTCATATCATAAGCAGACAGGTCTTCTGCATATCTGTCCAGATTCTCATCTGTATACTTCTGATAATTTGCATAAGTTGTATCAAATGGCATTCTGAAAGAAACATCCATTCCCGGTACCCAGTAGCCACCCTGATGTGTGAAGATAAGTGGCTCATAGCAGTGGAAATTATATACTATATTTTCATCATAAGGCTTCTTCAGATCCTTCAGTGCTTCAATACTGTTGTTATAGTATCCACCGATAAGTATCTTGATATCCGGAGCAAACTGTCTGATGGCCTTTATACATTTCTCAGACACTTCATTCCATATATCACAGTATTCCTTATCTGTTACTTCATTCAGAATTTCAAAACAAAGTCTTTCAGAATACTTGCCATATCTTTTTGCAAACTCTTCCCAGAGTCTGTAAAATCTTTCCTGATACTTCTCATTTTCAAAGAAACCGGTTTCTTCCTCACCGCTATCAAAGCTGAAACCATAGGTCTTGTGCAGATCAAGAATCATATTCAGACCATTCTTTTCACTCCAGTCCAGAGCATTCTGAATATAGCCGAAGCCTTCCTCTATATAATTTCCCTCTGCATCTTCTACTAGGTTATAATCCACTGGAACTCTGATGTGATCAAGTCCCCAGCTCTTAATTGTTTCAATATCAGACTCGCTGATAAAACCATCATACCTTTCCTTGGTATGATCACACTGGGATAACCATCCACCCAGATTAACTCCATGCATAAATCCTTCTAAAACTTTCAATTTTGACCTCCCTGTTTACTAATTAACCTTCTCAAGTCTTACATTTCTTATATGAATAGTTGCTGCTGAATCCTGATTTCCCATGTTGAACTCGACACGGCCCTTATCATCTGATTCATCCTTCATATCAAATTCAAATTCAAAGGTCTGCCAGTCTGCAGTAAGATCTACAGGAGTATCAGGAAAATATCTGATCCAGTTAGCGGTTGGTGCTGTTACTGCTGCTTTCATCTGTCTGTCTTCTTCAGCGTATGCCTCAAAGGAGAATTTATACTTTGAGCCCTCTTCCATAGGCATTTCCGGCTGTACCAACTGGATTGAATATTCTTCAGATCCAAAATCTTCTGTAGTAATGATTATCTCATTATCCTTTATCTCTGCTGATCCCTTACCGCCATTCAGCTCAAGGAACTTCCAGTCAACATCATCCGTAAGATCCTCTGCCTCAGCAAAATCAGAATTATGAACAAAGTTTCCTGTTTCATCAGCTTCTCTCATTTCAAGAACTTTTACAGGCTTTTCTACATTTTCATCGTATGAGTCTTTCTGGAACATACGAACATAATCAACCTTCATGGCACCTCTCTCGTCAAAAGGTGTTGATTCATCCGGATCTCCCGGCCAGTCTCCACCGACTGCAACATTAAGAATCACATGGAATGGCTGATCAAATGGAGCAGGATACTCCTTTTCCGGAGCTCCAGGCCATTTTGAAAACCAGTCGTTAGTCTCAAAATACTGCTCGCCATCTATGAACCATCTGATAAGTCCTGGCTCCCAGTCTATAGCAAATACGTGATACTCATTTGCAAAATCTCCATCTGCCAGAGTATATGAGCCCTGGTTCTGGTTATGAGGTTCGCCGTAGTGAAGAGTTCCATAGTTAGTATTTGTACTATCTCCTAAAACCTCTGCTATATCAATCTCACCACATTTAGGCCACTGTCCATAATGATCCTCATCCTGAGGCATCATCCAGAATGCAGGAAGGTAACCCTTGCCCTGTGGAAATTTGATACGAGCTTCTATATATCCATACTTTATATCATGTTTATTCTGTGTATTAACTCTTCCGGATGCATAAGAAACCGTTCCATCTTCTTCTACTGTCTTAACCGGCTGGATAACCAGTTCTCCGTCTTTAACATAAGCATATTCATCACTTGGAATATACTGCTGAAGTTCATGATTTACCCATCCAACCTGATGCTTTTCTCTGTTCCAGTCATCTTCATTTAATTCAGTACCATTAAACTCATCATGCCAGAATAGTGAATAACCTTCCGGAACTTCAACCTCATCTTCAGATACATCCGTAGCACTTGTGTCTACAGCGCTGGTATCAGACGCATTATCATCAGTCGCAGCTGATTCAATCAGGTCTGCAGCTGACTCTGTTGTAACCTCATTACTGCTGCTATCAGTAGATTTTCCGCAGCCTGTCACACCTGACAGGAGCATCATAGCTGACATAGCCACAGCAATACTCATCTTTCCTTTTCTCATTGTACCCCTCCCGAAATCATAGATTTCCATTTATTTTTCTTCATTATAAAATAACTACAAAAAAGTATATATCGTATAAATTACTTTTTTGTAGTTATTATGATTTGTTTTAGGATTTAGTTTTCATCAAAAACTATTCTTATTCTGGTACCTAACTCTTTTCGGGATAATATTTCAAAATGTCCTCTATGTTTGTCGACTATCCATTTTGCGATGGAAAGACCAAGTCCGGTACCCTGTACCTTTCTTGTATCGTCTGCTCTGTAGAAACGTTCGAACATATGTTTAATATCTACTGCAGCCATACCAATTCCGGTATCCTGTACCTGAATGTATTTATGTCCATCCTCCTGTATTCCAGTTGAGAGAACTATCTCATCTCCTTTTTCAGTATACTTTGAAGCATTATCAACCAGAACTCTCATAGCCTGCTTGATCATAGAAGCATCCGCATTTATGTGTACATTCGCAGATGTTTCCTTATATCTATATACATGATCCTCATCAATCATGAGAGACTCCTCGTAGATTTCCTGCATTATATCATTCAGACATACATCCTCGAAGGTCATGGCATTTCTACCGGCATCACCCCGGGCAAGGAAAAGCAGCTGCTCTACCAGGTGATTCATATGATCTGATTCGTTCTTTATCGCAGTAATAGATTCATTTAGAATTTCTTCGTCTTCCTTTCCCCATCTGTCCAGCATGTTTGCATAGCCTTGTATAACAGCAATCGGAGTTCTGAGTTCATGAGAAGCATCATTTACAAATCTCGCCTGTTGCATATAAGTATCATGCATCTTACTAAGCATATTATTCATGGCCGCTTCTATTCCCTGAAGGTCGGGATCACCAAGGGACAGCTCCTGTGTCTGGGAAGGGGAAATGTGTTCAATGGCATTTTCTATAGTGTGGAATTTGCTGTCATCAAAGGATATCTTGTTCAGTTCATCAGCTTTAAGCGCTATCTCATTAATCGGATTAAGTGTCTTTTTGATTTTTTTATAATCACCATAGTATGAGAACATCAGGTTTATAAGCTGGAAAACAACAGCTATGAGAACAACTAAGAGAATGTATAATAATGGAGTAAAGCATCTCTCTTCCATTAGTATTTCATCTTTTGAGCTAACCACATACACAAGATCAGATAGGTTCTCTCCTCTGGTAGTAAAGGTTCTGTTATACGTCGGGACAATTTCCCCCAGTTTTTCAGTTTCCTTCATTACGATCCACATGACAGAAAGAGCAGCAAACAAAAATATGTTTGCTGCAAAATTTAGTCCAAGTCGCATTCCAACCATCTGACCATGCAGTTTATTTGCTATGGAAGTTACTCTTCTTTCCTGGTTTTCATTTCTTTTAGCCTGTTTTGACATAGCATATACCTTCGGTTAATCAAGTGTATTTCATCAGATGTTAATCATCTGATTTAATTACGTATCCAACTCCACGAACAGTCTGGATCATCTTTACATTAAAAACTTCATCTATCTTTGTTCTGAGATATCTCACATAAACATCTATCACATTTGTCTCGCCCAGATAATCATAACCACAGACTTTTTCCAAAAGAGTATCTCTGGAGAGAACTATATCCATATTTTCCAGGAGGACTCTCAGCATTATAAACTCTCTGTTAGTGAGTTCAATACTATGATCATCATACTTAACTGTATGACGGTTCTCATCCAGAACCAGCTTCTTCCATCTATATACACCTTCACTCTTATCTGATACATTTCCACTCGAAGCATTCTGTTCAGAATTATTTCCGGCAGCATGGCCATGGAGCTTAAGTGCTACTCTTATACGGGCAAGCAGCTCTTCTATTGCAAATGGTTTTGTAATATAATCCACCGCTCCGGCATCCAGACCTGACACCTTATCCATAACCGCATCTCTTGCAGTCAGAAGAATGACCGGAGTCTGCTTTTCCCGGCTAAGCCTTCTAAGCACCTCCAGTCCATTGAGTTCCGGGAGCATAATATCCAGTAGTATCAGATCATAATCTTTTTCAAGAGCCATCTCCAGCGCAGTTCTACCATCTGCAGCCTTTTGGGTTTCATAGCCCTCATGCTTTAGCTCAAGTTCTATAAACCTGGCCAGTTTTTCCTCATCTTCAACTATAAGAATAAATGCTCCCATAAACCCTCCTATAACTTATATTCAAGTCTTACTGATTGTCTGTATTATCTGATGATACAACTGACTCATCAACTACTACCTCAGCTTCTGCTGTTTCTGTACTTGCTGATGTACTTGTTGTTCCATTTGCTGCTGTCTCTGATCTGTAGATAGAAGATGCTGCAGCTGTTTCGTCATTTACTGTTCCTTCTGAATTTACAGTACTACTAAAGCTTTCCTTAGCTTTATCTGCAAGATCTGATGCCTGATTAAGTATATCATTTACACCTTTGGAATCATCCTTTCCTTCAACTGAATACTTGCAGCCAAGGAACAGTGATACAATTATTACTATTACGAGAAGCTCCCATGCGCAGAGAAGAAGAATGATTGAAATCCAAAGTGGAAGTTTGATGATAGTGTCATCATTCTTTACAACCTTGATAGAGTTATCTACTGTATATCTGAATCCTCTCTTGATTGCATTTCCGATATCCTTAAGTATACTCTTTTCCTTTGTCTTCTTTGATTCTTCAATCACTGCCGGCACATCTTTATACTGTGTCTGCTCTGTATAACTGGTTGAGAACTGTGCCTGCTCAGGCTGCTTAACCTTGCCCTGCTTCTCAAGAATGATCATTGCATCCAAAAGGTCATCATTTGCCTGATCAAGTGCATTTTTTGCATCCTCGTAAGATACTCCGGCTTTCTGTACTAATCTTTCAACTTTTTCAAATTTGTCCATAACTTTACCTCTTTTCTTATTTTAATCCCCCGAATCCTTTATCGATCTCCTTTATTTGGAATCGGTTGTTTTCCTTTTGACAGTTTCAATAATAATCTTAATAAATAAAACTGTCCTTTATGAAAGATTAAAATAAGATTAAAGATTATTAATCCTGATCCTAAATTGTCTCAGTGTATAACCTTTGGCATTATATAGATTAACCTTACCATAATTGAAGAAGCCATATCTTAATTCCGTCGTATCAGGTTTTATTTCTACTACTACATGTTCCCCGTTTATATAAGTCCGCGGGACAGACCAGTTTTCAAGATCACTGCTTATCTCAAAGCCGAAGATATGCTCTGAGTTTTCATTTTCTGACTCTTCCATCGACTCTGCTCCTAGTTCACCTCTATGATCCAGGAGATCATTATCCATGGTTAATACTTCCCCGTAGGTATTCTTAAACTCAAGAATTATTCTATTATCACTAATGGTCCAGCTTTCAAGGATCATATCCTCTGCGCCGGCATCAGTCATTCCATATACTTTTGAAAGAACTGTACCTGCCAGCCTGAGTCCCGGAGTCTTCTTGTCTAGCGGATGCACATTTCCATACTCTCCCCCATCAAGAAGAGTTATCATAAATGTATTATCTGCCATGTCAGCAGCCTGTCCCTGAGCGTCTCTGATATATGCCCAGTCACGAATATCCTCATCAAAACCATCTATATACATGGGGAGCTGAACCATAACAAAAGGAATACTGTCATCCATCAGAAGTCGTCTATACTGATTTATCAGATCAACCATAAGGTTTCTATACATGTCATTCGTGCCTGTTTTCATGACATTGTTATAATTTGTAACTGCATCCTCTTCTCCCTGATAATAAAGAACACCTCTTACACCATAGGGAGCAATTCTTTTGAACATGGTCTCTATTAGTCCACCAGGCCTAAAAGCCGACTTGAGTCCCTTCGGAGGCGGCCATGGATATTTGCCCGCAGCTTTCTCCAGCTCCCCCGGAGTTATATCGGGATTCTCGGTTCTTGCTTTGTCAGCAAGCTCCAAATGAATATCTACGAGTCTGTTGTATTCATTTAGAAGATTTTCAAAATCCTCATCCGACTGATTCTCTGTAAGTTTATCAAATTCATTTAGATAAAGCTTTCCTTCTGAAGAGCTTTCCAGCACTTCTCTTTCCATCCAGCAGGTTATGGAAGTACCTCCCTGATAACAATCGATCATTCCTACAGGAACTCCCAGCTCCTTATATAGCTTCACTGCATAAAAATATGCCACACCTGACATTTCTCCAAAATCTTCATCTGTCAGAGTCTTCCAGCTGAGCTTTGACTCTTCTTCGAGAAATGTATCATCAATTACCGGTGCTTTTATAGCTTTAAAGAATCTGATTTCCGGATAAGAAGCATTCTTTATCTCTTCTTTACCACCTGATGAATTAATAAGCTCGAACTCCATATTGGATTGTCCGTTATCTATCCATACTTCACCATAGAGGACATTTCTGATTATTTTAATGGTTGAACTTTCTGAATCAACATTACTATTTGAAACAGGTTCAGCTGAAACAGTCATATCAAAAGGACCGCCTGCCACGTGCGAAGGCAGCTTTACCTTCCATGACCCGGCATCAACTTCAGAAGAAACCTGTATATTATCAATATGTATTTTTATTCTTTCCGCAACTTCTGATTCACCGAAGATAAATATTTCTTTATCACGCTGAAGTACCATGTTGTCAGAGAATATAGCTGCAAGTTTCAAAACAACACCTCAAATACGACACTTCATAAATACTCGCCTCAAAAATTCAATTAGCGGATTCCAATCTCAGTATCTTCTTCTCTAACAAGACTATGTTCTTTTATATATGACACTATCTCGTCCACCTTAGTAAAGGCAACTGATACATAACTGTCTGCACAGCCATAATAAAGAGCTATACGTCCTGTTTCAGAATCATGGATCGTAGCACATGGGAAGGTTACATTTGGCACAAAGCCTCTCTCCTCATACCACTCCTGAGGTGTCAGCAGATAGTTCTCACTTCTATACTTAACTATAGATGGGTTATCTATATCAAGAATAGCTCCACCTATTGAATAAACATAACCGCTGCAGGTTCCAACAACTCCATGATAGAAAAGAAGCCATCCTTCTGTTGTTTCTATAGGAGCTGCACCACCACCAATTTTCAGGTTTTCCCACCACTCAAAGCTACGGCTCATAACATGTCTATGCTTGCCCCAGTAAACCATATCAGGGCTTTCAGATAAGAATATATCTCCAAATGGCGTATGTCCGCTGTCTGAAGGTCTGCTGAGCATCACATAATTACCATTTATTCTACGAGGAAATAGTACTGCATTTCTGTTAAACGGAATAAATGGATTCTCTAATCTGGTAAATGTCTTAAAATCAGTTGTTTTTGCAAGTCCGATTGCAGCACCGTAGAAATCCTGACACCACATTATATAATAGGTGTCTTCAACTTTTACCAGGCGTGGATCATAGGCATAAATCGGCTGGAAAGGTTCACCCTTCTCATTTACGAACTGTACCTTTTCCTCATCAAATTCCCAATGAATAGCATCCTCGCTTCTTCCAAAATAAATGAAAGAAACTCCATTTCTCTGCTCTCCCCTGAAAACACCTACGAATTTTCCTTCATAAGGAATGACAGCACTGTTAAATATTCTTGCTACATTTTCTATAGGGTTTCTATCGATTATAGGATTCTCTGAATATCTCCACATTGGAGCTCCCTTTATACCTTCAGGTTTATCCTGCCAGGGCATATTCGGAACCGCAGGACTGTTAATGATTTTTACTTCAGACATAGCCACCTCCATATATCTATAGTTTTTTCTACATTTTTAGGCTTTTTCAGTCTGATTTTCTTTAGAAAGAACTCCAGACCACTCCTATCATTATAGAGATATATAATCTGAATATCCACCATTTTTTTAATACAAAAGTCATAAAAACATAAAAACTGCAACCATATTTATATAGTTTAGGTTTTTGAATATATTATTATGCAAATGGAGAGAAGGAGTACATTATGGGGAATCAGTTACTTTATTTGCGAGGTGACTGTTTTATCCCTGCACATCACGGCAGAATGCATTCTGTCAGGAAAAGTAAAGGAGATAAAAAGCATGAAAAAGAAAACTTTGGCACTACTGACACTGTGCTCCTTTGTAGCGCTGGGAAGTCTGCAGGTAGCAAAGCCTGTTACTTCTGAAGCTGCTTCAGCCTGGAGTGGAACACATTACGGGATGGACTTCGACTATCATGAATCAAACAGATTTGAGATGTCCAGCTGGTCAAATGGGGATATGTTTGACTGCACATGGTCACCAAATAATGTAAAGTTCAACAACGGACAGATGGCGCTCACCATCGACAGGGGAAACAACGGTTACACAGCGGGAGAATACAGAACTAAGGATTATTTCGGCTATGGCTTATATCAGGTAAGCATGAAGCCTATCAGTAATCCTGGAGTTGTTTCATCATTTTTCACTTACACAGGTCCTTCAGACGGAACAAAATGGGATGAAATAGACATCGAATTCCTCGGTTATGACACTACCAAAGTTCAGTTCAATTACTATACTAACGGAGTTGCAAATCACGAGTATCTCTATAATCTCGGTTTTGACGCTTCCAAATCCTTCCATACCTATGGATTCAATTGGTATCAGGGTGGAATTACCTGGTATGTAGATGGCAAGGCTGTTTATACAGCAACCAGAGATATTCCTGATACACCAGGAAAGATCATGATGAATGCCTGGAACGGCAAAGGAGTTGATGACTGGTTAAAACCATTCAACGGAAGAACCGGACTTACAGCTTATTATGACTGGGCTTCCTATGATGCACCTGAGAGCGGTTCAGGAAATAATAACAACTATAGTCAGAATAATAACAATAATCAGAACAACTATAATAACCAGAACAATAACAACAACTATAATAACCAGAACAATAACAATAACAACAATTATAATCAGAACAGCCAGTCCAGTGGTTCCCTCTTCGACAGCAGCAAGAATTACAAGATTATAAACTTCAATAGTGGTCTTGCAGTCGATGTAAATGGAAACAGAAAAGACAATGGAACTAATATAATCCAGTATAATTATAAGGGTTCAAATAATCAGAGATGGAAAATCGAGAAACAGTCTAATGGATATTATGTAATTAAAAATGTATCTACAGGTAAGGTTCTGACAGTTCAGGATAATGCTGACTGGGATGGCGCAAATGTGTGTCAGTGGGATTATTATGGAAGCGAAAGTCAGGAATGGAGCATTACCTCATCCAGAAGCAACACTTATAAAATCATTAACAAGAAAAGCAAGAAATGTCTCAATGTTTCCTGGGGAAGCAAGGATAATTCAGCCAACATCGAACAGTATAAAGATGTTGATGGAGACGGACAGCTATTCTGGATTGATGC